>CAZCNZ010000044.1:0-3545 GCA_964500245.1 uncultured Thermoplasmatales archaeon
AGCGCAGGTACCGCGCGCTGTGACGCTTCACGATCGCCTCGAGCGCCGGGGCGAGCTCGGTGCGGCCGGCGACCGTGAGCTCGTCGTAGCCGATACGGCGTCGGACGTGGTCGATCGACGACGGCGTTCCGGGTTCGGGAAGGAGCGGCACCCGGGTCCCCGGGGCGAGCGTGACCGAAGGGCGGGGAACGAGCTCGAAGAGCTTCAGTTCGTCCTCGCCGATGGCGAGCGCGAGCGGTTCGCGGTGGAAGCCGCGCTCCGTCTGCCGGCCGTTCGGCAGGTAATCGAGAATGACTGCGAAGTTCTCCACACCGGATCCCCCCCGTTCATCGGTGCTGGGCCACGATCTCGAGGAGGCGCGTGACCTGCTCTTCGTCGAGCGCGACCCGTTCCTTCGAGAACAGGAGGCGGATCTCCTCCGGGTACTGCGGGAGGATGTCCGCGATCTTGACCGCGATGTTCGCGTCCACGTACGGAAGCGCTCGGAGCTCGGCCAGGAGCTTCGCGGTCTGCTCGGTCGTGAGGCGGGCGAACTGGTCGGCGTGCTGGTGCGCGAGCGCCGCCTCGCGCGGGAGGGTGCGGTGAGCCGCCTCCTCGACGAGGAGGTCCTTCACCTTCGAGAGGGGTACCGGCTCAGGCATCGCTCTTCCCTCCTGCGGCGGGGAGGAGATGGATCGGGTTCGCAACGAGCTCCTTGCGCTTCCCGCCGTCCAAGAACTCGATGCGGTACGCCCGCCCGCTCTTCGCGACGACGGTGCAGGTACGGCCCTGGTAGCGGGGGTGGGGCTGGCCGTGGGGGTCGGACGCCTCGATCCGGACGATCACGCGGTCGCCGACCTCGAACTCGCGCAGGAAGCGGCTCACCGGCGGGAGCCCGCGCTCGCGGACCTCCTTCGTGAACGTCCCGCGGGAGCGGGACCGGAACCCCTTCGAGCTCTTTACAATCGTTAGCCCTCCGTATCGTGGATCTCCAGCACGTCGAGGAACTCGACCTTCAGCGGCACCCCGAGGAGCGAGGCGAGGCTTGGCACGGTGCGTCCGTCATCTCCTTCCACCCACTCCTTGACGTACGTACCGGCTTCGGTTCTGAGGTCGAGCGTGAACCGCCCTTCGGCCGCCTCCACGACGCGCGCAGCGACGAGCCGCCGCGTTCGGACGCGGTCGGAGCGTCGATGGGCGACGCGCTTCGGCGTGCGCTGAGCGATCGCTTGCGAGAGCGCGAGCCCGAGCGCCTCATTAACTTTTGCCACCGGGACATCTCCCGCCACGCCGACCCGGTAGCTCTTTTCCGGGGTCGCCTCCTTCACGCGGACCACGTCGATCGCTTCGGACGGCGCGAAGTCGACCACCTCCACCCTCCCGACCCCGTCGCGCTCGAGTTCCTTCGCCATGGCCGCAAGGTCGACCGTCCGGGAGCGCGGTCGGACGAGTTCGAGGACGAACGGACGGCCCCGTCCGAGCATCCGTGCGTCAATGTCCTCCCGTCCCATCCCGTGGAATCGGCTCCCCTCCGCCCCGGTCGCCTTCAGGAACGGGCCGGCGATGATCTCCTCGACGCTGGTCGCGTACATCTTTCCCGTGCCCCCGCAGTAATTGCAGCCGCGGCCCCGGCACCGTCGGCACGGCCACCGGGTCTGGGGGAGGGTCCGGTCGAGCTTGCGGTAGCGTCCGCGCACGTAGACCGGGAGGACCGTGAGTTCGACCCTCCCCACCGGGAGGTCGGCCAGGAAGACGACGTCCGGCCCCTCCGTGACCCCGTCGGCACCGGTGGCGGCGGCGACCTTCTTCCCGAGTTCTCGGTTGAACGCCGACCGGGCGCTCTCCCCCCACTCCGTGCCGACCTCGATCCAGAGGGCTTCCTCGCGGGCGAGCCGCTCGGGGTCCCAGCGCGAACCGCAGGTGAACCGATGCCACTCGAACCCTTCGGCCGCCCGTACGGTCCGTTCGACCCAGGTCGGGAGGCGAGAAAAGAGCCCACCGCAGACGGGGCAGTCGGCCGACGCGGCGACGGGAGGAAGGTGAAGGGCTTCTACGAGACGATCGGCCCGCTCGCTGTTCGTGAGGCCGTGGCCCAGCCGACCGAACAGACGACCGTAGCACTCCGGGCAGAGTCCCCGGTCGGCCGCACGCCGGGCGCTCGCGAGCGCCGACTCGGGCGGGTCGAAGACGGGAGCCTCGGTCACCCTCCCACGACCGGTCCGGTCCACAAAACTTCGCCGGGAAGTAGTGCCGGTGTTCGCAGGTCTTTATCTCTCCCCGTTCCGTGGCAGTGCCGACCCTATGCCCTCGATCACCGAGGCCGAACTGACCCGGGCGATCGAACGGACCCTCGTGGCCCGCGGGAAGATGCCCGTCGCCGAGGCCCGGCCGGTGGCGCGGATGGTGCTCGGGTACTTCGGCGCCGACGATACCGTGCTCGACAACAAGCTCTCGAGCGACGACCGGGACCGGTTCTACCAGCTCGAGGAGGAGGGTCTGCTCACGAGCGAGGAGGAGGACGCCACCGTCTCGCGCGGCAAGACCTGGCGGATCCACTACTGGCTCCTCAAGAAGGCCCGCATCCGCGACGTCGGCCAGGGCGGGGAGGCTCCCCCTTCCGACGAGGCAGAACGGATCTACCGGTCGATCGGCGAGGCGGACTGGAACCGCAGCGCGAACGCCCGGGCCCCACCCGGTACCTGAACCCGGCTCGAGCCCGCGCGGATTACCGCTGACCGGGCGTCCCCGGCTTCAGCGGAGGCTTGTAGCGGCCCGTGACCCCGAGGAGGCCGGGGTAGTCGGCGGCCTGGATGATCGACCGAACGTGCTCGATCGCCCAGACGGCGAAGAAGATCGCCGCGAGGAGGGCGATCACCCCCGCCGCGTCGACCGCGAAACCGGGGAATCCCAGGAAGGCAAGGATCAGGGAGAGTGAGGCCAGCGCGTTGAAGCTCGCGTGCATCCCTACCGCGACCATGTAGTAAGAGCCGGTCCCGGCGCCGGGCGCGCCAAACTGGGACCGGGCGTAACCGTACCCGAACATGCCGGTGGAGCTCCCGTGGAGGAGCACGCTCGAAATGGAGCGGATCACGATGAGCAGGAGGCCGGCCTCGAGGCCGCCCACGAGGTAGGCGCCGAGGCCGTAGAGGAACGTCTCGAAGAATCCAAACCCCAGCCCCACCGACGCACCGAACACCGGGCCGTCGGCCAGGGTCCGGAACGACGAACGGAAGGCGACGACCCCCGAGCCCTTCAGGGCCTCCTCGACGAACGGGGCGATGACGAGGACGAGGAAGAAGAGGCCCGCGTTCGAGTTCCCGTTCAGGAACACGAACTCGGGCGCCGGGTAGCTCTGGCTGACCGCGGTCCCAATCGAGACGATCACGAGCTCGAGGATGGCCGCGACGATCGTCGCGAAGATGGCGCCGTAGAAGAACGCCTTGAGGAGGGGACCCCAGGCTTCCTGCCCGTACCGTTCCGTCCCCCGGATCCAGCCCAAGTAGATGAGGGCCGGGATGAACGCCACCAGGACGAGGATCAGGAGGTCCCAGCCGGCGCCGAGGGCG
>CAZCNZ010000045.1:0-3413 GCA_964500245.1 uncultured Thermoplasmatales archaeon
TCTGTCCGTCGTCTACGACATCGCCCACAACATCGCGAAGATCGAGGAGCACGCCACCGCGGGCGGCCGCAAGCGCGTGCTCGTGCACCGCAAGGGCGCGACCCGGGCGTTCCCGGCCGGGCGGGAGGAGGTGCCCGCGCCGTGGCAGGAGGAGCCGAACGATCGCTCCATCGAGCTCGGGAGCCCGGAGAGGACGTAGCTCGCCGTGCCCATGTCCCCCGGGATGAGGACCGGCTGACCGTACGGACGGTACGGAACCGGAACCTCGTCGCGGCCGGCCGGAAACGAACGGGTCGCGCCCTTGCGGTGGACGAGGAGTTTCTTCGGCCCGCGCTCGGTCGCGTGCTCCTCCACCTTCGCCATGTTGTGCGCGATGTCGTAAATGACCGAGAGGTCGAGCTCGGTGTCCGGTCGCCCGAAGACGGCCGAGAAGGCCTTCCGGACCGAGTGCGTGATCGCTTGGCGGTTGGCCCACGCGAAGTTCGCCGCCGCGGCCATCGCGGCAAGGTAGCGCTGACCGGGTTCCGATGCGATCGGCGCGCAGGAGAGCTGGCGGTCGACGAGCTCGACCCCTTCGTCGCGGAGTCGCCGGTCCATCGTCCCGATGAAGTCGGTCGCCACCTGATGACCCAGACCCCGCGAGCCGGTGTGCAACATCACCGTAACGCCGCCGGGGTTCAGGCCCATCACCCGGGCGAACTCGGGAGCGAACACCTCGTCCACCGACTGCACCTCGAGGAAGTGGTTCCCCGACCCGAGCGTGCCGAGCTGCCTCGCGCCCCGCTTCCGGGCGGTCTCCGAGACCTCCTCGGGGCGGGCGCCGGCGAGGCGGCCCTCCTCTTCCTGCACGGGAAGGTCGTCCGGGCGACCGTAGCCCTTCCCCACCGCCCACGCCGCGCCGTTCTGCAACACCTCGTCAAGTTCGCCCGGCCGCAGCGCGTAGCCCCCGTGCGACCCGACGCCCGAGGGGACCTCGCGGTAGAGGCGCTCGATGAGCTCGGTGAGACGGGGGCGGACCTCCTCGACGCTCAAGTTCGTTCGGATCAGGCGGACCCCGCAGTTGATGTCGTAGCCGATCCCGCCGGGCGACACTACCCCTTCGGCGAGGTCGAACGCCGCCACGCCCCCGACCGGGAAGCCGTACCCGAAGTGAATGTCGGGCATGGCGAGCGAGCTCCGCTCGATCCCCGGCAGCGTCGCGACGTTCGCGAGCTGGATCAGCGAGGGGTCGCCCTCGACCCCGGACAAAAGGGCCGCGTCGGAGAAGAGGACCCCGGGGACCCGCATGCCGGGCACCTCGGCGACGGGGATCTCGTAGGTGAACTCGTCCCGAGCGACGAGCCGGGGGACCTGCGGCACGGCGCGGCGCGAGCCGAGCGGCGTATTTACGTTGGCCTTCTCGGGGGGTCCCGGTCGGCCTCGCCCGAGCGGACAAAATGCCAAGTAACCCGCCCGGCGTACCTCGGGCGGAGGAGGCGGATGAACGGCCGAGTCGTGCTGTCGCTCGTTGGACTCGGCGTGATCGCGGTCGCCTTCTTCCTGATCTTCGAGTATCCCCAGTACGTCGACGACGCCTTCTATCTCCTCATTTCGTGGATGGTGATCAATTTCGCACTGCTGTACGCGATCCGTCCTCGCGGCTCGCCGACAAGGATCGACTCCTCCACGAACGCAAGCCCCTTCCCGTCCCAAGCTCCAGCGGCCCCGCCTCCCGACAGCAACGGGTCGGCCCCGTCGAGCGCGATCGGCTTTTGTATCTACTGCGCGGCTCCCATCGCGCCCGGCGCGCGGGCCTGCCCCGCGTGCGGACATGTCCTGCCACAGTGGTAAGGAGGTGAACGGCCGACCGAACGACCCATGACCTCGCTGAAAGGGGTGCTTCTTTCGCTCCCGGTGGCCACGGGCGCGCTCGCCGCGCTCGCGCTGGGACTGATCGAACTCGGGCGGTACTGGGGCTTTGGCCTGAGTTCGCTGTATCTCCTCGTAATCCCTGTCGCTCTCGCCATCGTCTACATCCTATGGTATCGGACGCTCCCCTACGTGCCTCATCCAGCTTCGGAGCGGTCGCGGCCGGCCTCCCTCACCGCCCCGGCGGGCGAGGAACCGTTCGAGGACCCGGTCGAGGAAGCCGACCGAATTGACCAAGGAAGGACGGAGGGGACCTCAACCGAGGAGCCCACGGCCGCGGAGCACGACTCCGGGGCCGACTCTCGGTCCTCTCCCTGACCCAACGCTAGGACGGCTTCTCGGCGGGCCGGATCCACATCATCGGCTCCTTCGCCCGGGCGTTCGAACCGGCAGTCACCCGGAGGTCATGGACGACCCCATCCGCTGGGCTCGGCACCTCCCCGCGCATCTTCATCGCCTCCAGAATCAGCAGGGTCTGGCCCTTCGCGACCCGCTCGCCCTCCGAGACCTTGACCTCGATCACCCGTCCCGGCATGGACGGCACGACGGGGGTTCCTTCCTCGGAAGAGGCGGGGGACGCGGCGGTCGAAGGAGCGGGACCGCCCGACCGGGGCGAGGGGGAAGCCGGCGTGGGGAGGACGGGAGCCTCCGGCGGGGCGGGTCCGGTCTCGACCCGAACCGACCAGCGCTCGCCGTTCACGTCGACCGGGCCGAACGGTGTGGGGAAATGCTCGGGCCAGTTCTCGACGACGGCTTTCTCGCCATCGACCTCGAGCTCGACGCGGTTCGGACCCGAGGCGACCACGGTGACGGGGTAGGTATGGCCCGCAATTGTCACCGAGGAGAGGTCGGCGGCGACGTCGACCTCGTCCTTCCTACCGGCGCGTTCGAGGACGATCCGCACTCACCCACCTCCGTCTCGTTTGGGACCGGGCGCGTCCCTCGTACGCCCAAGGGCTCATCCCGGGGACCGCCTCACCCGAGGGACGCCCGGGCGGTGGCGGTGACGCCTTCGGGACCCGCAGCGCTCCGACCACCCCAAGGGCGGCGGCAGTGAGCACATCGCCCGTGAGGCCGCGGTCGACGGCACGACGGTACGACTTGTAGACCGCGGGGAAGAGAGCGTACGACAGCGCCTCCGCCGTATCGGCCGCCGGCACGAGGGCACGCACTTCGCCGAGCATCTTCTCGAATTCCGGAGACAGGAGCGCCGCCGGACGGCCGGAAATCGCCGGAGCGGTCGCGGTGACCTTCCGAGCGAGCTCGGGGTCGATCGGCGCGGGGGGCGTTCCGTAGAGGCCGCGGACGTAGTCCCGGACCTCCCCGGTGATCTGCTGGTAGCGGGCTCCCGTCAGCACGTTGATCACCGCCTGGATCCCGACGATCTGGCTCGTCGGCGTCACGAGCGGCGGATAGCCGAGGTCCGCGCGCACCCGCGGCACCTCGTCGAGCACCTCCGTGAGACGGCCGAGCGCGTCCTGCTCGGCGAGCTGCGAGAGGAGGTT
>CAZCNZ010000046.1:0-5720 GCA_964500245.1 uncultured Thermoplasmatales archaeon
CCGTTCTCGCTCATCCGTTCCGCGATCCAGAGCGCTCACGACGACCCGACGCTGCGCGCGGACCAGGCCCCGACCCTCGGCGGGGACGCGTTCCTGATCGGCTTCGCTCCCCGGATCGGGGAGCCGATGTTCCCGGCACCGACCGGACTCGAGGAGCGACTCCTCGAGGCGCTGGGGGAGACCGACGAGCGCGGCGAGGCGACGTCGCGCGAGCGCGTCTTCTCCGGCATCGCCGAGCAGTTCCTCGAGTTCACGCACCACGGACCGATGGTCCTCGTCCTCGAGGACCTGCACCGGGCCGACGAATCGTCGGTGGCTGCGGTGGAGTTCCTCGCGAACCAACTCCAGAACCGGCCGCTCTGGGTCCTCGCGACGAGCCGACCGTACGCGTCGCTCTCCGAGATCGGGCGGGCGCGGCTCGAGGCGTTCGAGACCGCCACCCGGGCCCGCCGCATCGTCCTTCGGCCGATGACGAGCGGGGAGGTCGCCGACTACCTCCGGATGAGCGACCCGTCCCGGGAGTTCTCTCCCGAGGAGGTTGCCCGCCGCTACTCCGAGACCGGCGGGAACCCGCTCCTCCTCCAGCAGCTCGACCGCCGGATCTCGACCTCCGAGGGGGCCGGCCGTCCCGGGGCGGCGCTGCCCCCGCTCGACCAGGAGGCCCAGCGCACGCTCGACGTCGCGGCGGTGCTGGGTCCCGAGTTCCCGTTCGGGATCCTCCTCCGTTCGAGCGGAGAGGATGAGGAACGTCTCGCCGAGGCGGTCGACCGTCTCGTGGCCCATGGGCTTCTCTACGAACGACCGGGCGAGCTGCTCGCGTTCCCCGAGGACCGGCTTCGCGAGGAGGCGTACGGTCGTCTCACCGAGAGCCGGCGTCGCCTCCTCCACCGCCGCGCCGGCGAAGCGCTCGAGGCGATGGGGAACGCCGACCTCACCACGATCTACGCGCTCGCCCGCCACTTCTATCTCGGACGCGCCGACGAGAAATCGGTGCAGTACAACCGGATCGCGGCGGAGATTGCGAACCGTGCTCTCGCGCCCGACGTCGCCCGCGACCACCTCGCCCGGGCCCTCGAGAGCCAGCGGGACCTCAATCCCGACGACCGCGACGCGGAGTCCGAGCTCGTGCTCGAGCTCGCCCGGACGACCAACGAGCTCGGACGGCTTCAGGAAGCGGAGGGGATCCTTCGCGACTTCCTCGAACGGGGCAAGGACGACCCGCGCCTCTCTCCGCGCAGCCGGGCGACCCTCGAGGTCTACCTCGCCCGGGTCCTCAGCGACCGCGGCGACTGGCGCTCGGCCGGGGAGGTCGCGAAGAACGTCCTCTCCTCGCCGGGCCTCAAGGACCAGCCGCTCGTCCAGGTCGGGGTCCACCGCCTGCTCGGGGAAGCGTTGTTCTACGAGGCGCGGTATCCGGAGGCGCTCGCCGAACATTCCGAGGAGATTCGTCTCGCCCGGGAGGCGGGGAACGAGCGCGCGGTCGCGCTCGGCCAGGCGCGACGCGCGGGCGTGCTCGGGATGTTGAATCAGCCGGAGGCGGCCATCACCGAGGCCCGAGAGGCGGCGGCGGCGCTCGAGCGGGTCGGCCCCGCACGCGAATCGGCCCAGGCGCATCTCTTCCTCGGGGTCCTCCTCACGAACCTCCCGACCCCGCCGGCCCACCATGAGGAGGCGATCGCCGAGTTCGCGGAGGCGATCCGGCTCGCCGAGAAGGCGCAGGACCCGAGGCGCGTGGGATGGGCGCTGTTCAACACCGCGGACATCCTCCGGGACGCGGGCCAGTTCGAGGAGGCCGTCGAGAAGGCGGAACGGGCCCGGGAGATCCTCTCCCGGATCGGCGACAAGTTCGGGCTCGTCCAGTCGATCATCACCCGGGGGAAGATCGCGATCGACCGGGGCGAGTACGACCTTGCGGAGGCGGACCTCCTCGAGGCGTACCGCCTCGTCCGGGAACTGAACGCCCCGGCGGACGAGGTCGATGTCGTCCTTCGCCTCGCCCAGCTCTCTTACGCGCGAGGGGACCGGGCGAGCGCCCGTCGGCGGGTCGTCGAGCTCGAGCGCCGGAACCTGCCGGCGATCCGCCCCGACATCGCGGACGATTTCGAGCGTCTACGGCGGGCGCTCGCGGCCCGAGCCGCCGACGCGGACGCCGCGTGAACCGCTCCCGTCCGGCGGGCCGGTGCGGGCAAACAAGTAGTTATTCGCGCGGTCCCATCATATCCGCCGAGTCCGATGGCGGTCGATTCCGAACCCGATCGGCCGTTCGTGGGGCGGGTGGAGACCGTCGAGACCCTTCGTCGTTCCATGCAGGACCTTCGCGCCGGAACCGGCGGGGTGACCCTCCTCGTCGGGGAGACCGGGGTCGGTAAGTCGACGCTGGTGGCCGAGCTCGCCCGGGAGATCCGGGCGCACCAGATCCCGGTCCTCCTCGGCCGCGCGCTTCCGCTCGATGCCCCACCCCCCTTCTCCCTGCTGCGGTCGGCGATCGAGAGCGTGGGAGACGACCCGGCGGCCACGCCGGGCGAGGTCCCTCTGCTCGACCGGGAGCCGATTCTGATCGGCTTCGCTCCCCGCATCGGGGAAACGGCGCTCCCGAACCTCGTCAGCATCGAGCAACGGCTCCTGGACGCGCTCGGAGGAGCCGAGGACCGAGGCACGAGTTCCCGGGACCGGGTCCTGGCGGGGGTCGCCGAGCGGTTCCGGGAGTTCACCGAGCACGGCCCGACCGTGCTGATCCTCGAGGACCTCCACCGCGCCGACGACTCATCGCTCGCGGCCGTCGAATTCCTCGCGGAGGAGCTCCGGAACGAACCGCTCTGGGTCCTCGCGACGAGCCGACCCTACGTCGCGCTCTCCGACGCGGGGCGTCAGCGACTCGAACGTTTCGAGAAGGCGACGCACGCGCGACAGGTCGTCCTGCACCCCCTCACGTCGAGCGAAGTGGCCGAGTTCCTTCGGAGGAGCGACCCCTCCCGCGAGTTCTCGTCCGAAGAGGTCACGCGACGCTTTTCCGAGAGCGGCGGGAACCCGATGCTGCTCGAACAGCTCGATCACCGTCCTCCGGCGACCCTTCCGCCCGGGGGGGCGGTTCCCGTCAGCCTCCCGGCACTCGACCCGGACGAACAGCGGGCGCTCGAGGTCGCGGCGGTGCTCGGCCCGGAGTTCGGATTCTCGCTCCTCCTCCGCGTGAGCGGGGAGGAGGACGAGGAGCGGTTCGCCGAGGTCATCGACCATCTGGTGAACGCGGGGCTCCTCTTCGAGCGGCCCGGCGAGGTCCTCGCGTTCCCGCGGGACCGCCTTCGCGAGGATGCCTACGAGCATCTCTCCGAGCAGCGGCGCCAGGTCCTCCACTGGAGCGCCGGCGAGACGCTGGAGGCGATGGGCAGCGGCGGCGTCGCGACAGTCTACGCGCTCGCCCGCCACTTCTACCTCGGCCACGCCGGCGCGAAGTCGGTCAAGTACAACCGGCTCGCGGCCGAGATCGCCGACCGGGCACTTGCGCCCGACGTCGCGCGCGACCACCTGGTGCGCGCGCGGGAGAGTCAGCAGGACGTTCGGCCGGAGAACCTCGAAGCGGAGTCGGAGCTCGTGCTCGAGCTGGCCCGGGTGTCGGAAGAGCTCGGCCTCCTCCCCGAGGCCGAGCGGGTCCTTCGGGAGTTCCTGCATCGGGAACAGGACGACCCCCGTCTCTCCTCTCGCCGACGGGGGAGCCTCGAGATCTTCCTCTCTCGGGTCCTCACCGACCGGGGAAACCTCCCCGGGGCGTCGGAATTGGCCCGGAGGGTGCTGGCCGCCCCCGAGCTCGAGAACCAACCGCTGCTGCGTCTCGGCGGCCACCACCAGCTCGGGATGACGCTCTACTACGACGGGAAGTACGGGGAGGCCCTCCTCCACCACACGGAGGAGCTCCGGCTCGCCCGTCAGGTCGGGAATCCGCTCGTCACCCTGCGGGCCCAGATCTGGCGCGTGGCCGCCCTTGCGATGATGGGGTCCACGGACGAAGCGGTCGCCGAGACACGGCAGATCACCGTCGAGCGCGACCGGTTGGGGTCGCTGCGCGAGTCGGCCCAGGCCCATCTCTTCCTCGGGGACATGCTGGCCGACGCGCGGTGCACGGCGGCCCAGCGCGAGGAGGCGATCGCCGAGTACGCCCGCGCGATCGAGTTCGCGGAGAAGGCGCAGGACCCGCGTCGGGTCGGGTGGGCTCTTTACAAGACCGGTGAACTTCACTGCGAGGCCGGGCGGCTGGACGACGCGACCGAGCCCCTTCAGTCCGCGTGCGAGATCCTCGCCCGGATCGGGGACCAGGTCGGTCTCAGCATGGCGACCAAGGCGCGCGGCCAGGTCGCGTTCAAGCGAGGGGCTCACGACCAGGCCGAGACGTACCTCCTCGAAGCGCACCGGCTGCTCCGGGGACTGAACCATACGCTCGAGGAGATCGACGTCGGCCTGCGGCTCGCCCAGCTAGCCTTCGCCCGGGGGGACCGCGCGAACGCGCGTCGTCACGTGGCCGAGCTCGAGCGCCAGAAGCTCACGGTGCTGCGGCCGGACCTCACAAAAGAGTTTGAGCGTCTGAAGCACGACCTCGGGTCCACGGGAGAGCGTCTCGATGCCGCCACGTAGGGCGCGTTCGGAGGACCTCGCGGTGCTCGCCGAGCGGGCGCTTCGAGAGGACCGGGCGTCCCGAGACCGGACGACGCAGTCGCTGCTTCTCCGTCCGGTGGCGGCCGAAGCCCGCGTGGTCGCCCAGGCGAGCGGCATCCTCTCAGGGATCGAGGCGGCGCGCGCGACCGCGCGGGCCCAGGGGGTCCGGGTCGTCTACGCGCGGTCGGACGGCTCCCGGCTCCGTCGGGGTACCGTGGTCCTGCGCCTCCGCGGCGACGCGCGTCGGATCCTCGCGGCGGAGCGCACGCTCCTCAATTTCGTCATGCATGCCAGCGGGGTCGCGTCGGAGACCCGGCGGGCCGTCGACGCGGCCCGGGGGTCCCGGCGACGGCTCGAGGTCTGGGCCACCCGAAAGACCCTCCCCGGCCTCCGGGACCTCGAAAAAGCGGCGGTCGTGCATGGTGGGGGACACCCGCACCGGAGAGACCTTTCGGAGGCGGTGCTGATCAAGAACAACCATCTCGCACTCCTCAGCCTCTCCGAGGCGGTGGCTCGGGCCCGGGCGCGGGCCGGTCCCGACGAGCCGGTCGAGGTCGAGGTGCGCTCGGCCGCCCAAGCGGTCGCGGCCGCGCGTGCGGGGGCGGATGCGCTGTTGCTCGACAACCTCTCCCCACTGAAGGCCCGCGCCGTCGTGCGGACGCTCGAACGGAGCGGGCTGCGACGGGGGCTCTGGGTCGAGCTCTCCGGAGGGATCACGCCAGAACGCGTGGCGCTCTACCGGTCGGTCGGAGCGGACGCGGTCAGCCTCGGCGGGATTACGCATTCCGCCCCGGCGCTGCCGTTTCACCTCACGCTGCGCCCCGCCCGCTTAAGACGCTCCGCGACCTAGAACGCCCGAACGCCGGTGACGCTGGCCGAGGAGATCCTCCGACTCAAGGAGGAACGCAACGCGGTGCTGCTCGCGCACAACTATCAGCGGCCGGAGGTCCAGGACATCGCGGACTTCGTCGGCGACTCGCTCTACCTCTCCCGGAAGGCGATGGAGTCCGACCGCTCGGTGACCGTCTTCGCGGGGGTCCGCTTCATGGCGGAGACCGCGAAGATTCTGAACCCGA
>CAZCNZ010000047.1:0-3828 GCA_964500245.1 uncultured Thermoplasmatales archaeon
CGGCGCATCGAAGCGAAGCCGAAAGCGTGGCTCGACCTCATGATGGCGTTCGAGCTCAACCTTTCGTACGTCCCCCCGGAGGCTCCGCGTCGCAGCGCCCTCCTCGTCGGTTCCGCCACAGTGCTCGGCCACTTCGTCCCGCTGGTCCCGTTCTTCTTCACCCAGCTATCGCTCGTCAACTCCGCGATATTGGCGACCGTATTCAGTGGCATCATGCTGTTCGGGATCGGGATCTACGAGGCGCGCGTCACGGCCGGATCCCTCTGGCGGAGCGGGCTCCGCATCACGGTGATCGGGCTCGCGTCGGGGTTCGCGGGTCTCGTGATTGGCCACTTCGCCGCGGTCCTTTGACCGCCCGTACCATTCGCGCCGAAGTGACTATCCGAACGGAGCGAGCGGTCCTGCGACGGAGGGAGAATCCCGGGGCACCCGGGGGGCGAACCATCGGCGAGCCCCCCGGGTCTCGTGGCGCTGACAGACGAAACACCACACGACGACTTCCTGGGGACCGGCCAGTTCGGGGGTCGCCACGTGCTCGGAGTCAGGATGACGGCACCCACGCCGGAGGCACGCATGCGATCGGCGTTCCGCCGTCATCACGAGAGTAATGCGCATTAATGCGTATTAAACCCTGCGATTCGCGTCTCTGGCCGATGCGGTCCCGCGACGATGACGCCGACCTCCGGGAACCGGCGGCCCTAGAACGGGCGGCTGCGCCGGCGGGCGATCGGGGAGACCCGGCCCTCGGGACCGCTACTTCGAGAGCCCCGCCCGGGTCCTGAGCGCGTGGTAAAACCCGCCGAAGCTGGTGGCGGTCGGAGTGCGGAGACCCTGCAGGCGGAGTTGCTCCCGGACCTCCTTCGCCGACTGTCGAAGGTCGAGGGTCTTCGTCGAGTCGTACTTGTACTGGAAGGTTCCCGAGGGGCCGCGCGGGAACGGGTCCCAGTCGCGGGGCGTGGTGGGGGTGAGCTCGTGCATCCGCTTCCCCTCGGCCGGCTGGAACGCGGGCATCGAGAGGTGTTCCTCGGTGAGCCAGATGAGCGTCGCGTCGCGGATCGCGGACTGGGTCGTGTCGTCGAGCGCGCCCGGGGCGACCTGGGCCTGGACCCAGTCCACGAGGGCGTCGAACGTCTTTTCGGCGTTGTCCTCCAGCATCTGAAGGACCGCGAGACGGATCGCGCTGCGGCGCAGCTGCTGCGTCCCCGTGTCGCTCAGGCGGTACTCGGCGGTGAGCCCGAGCAGGCTTTCGGAGTTGTCGGAAAGGTCCTTGAGCGGTAGGACGAACAGCGGGGCCGCCGGCTCGTCCTTCGGAATGTACCAGAGCGAGAACTCCCGGCCGTTCGTCAGGATCACGAGCGGGACCTTGCCGCTCTTGGCCGCTTCGACAATCGACCCGGGCTCCGTCACGTTGGCCGTTCGTTCCCGGACATCGAGGAAGAGCCCGGGCTTACCCTCGGCGTTCAGGAGCGCATAATCGATGTGGCCGCCGTCGCCCGGGGCCGGGTAGTCGAAGAACACCTGCTTCTTGTCGTGGGGGTCCCACCCGAGGGCGACCAGGAACGGGTTCACAATCCAGTGCCGGATCTGCTGTTCCGTGACGTCCTGGACATCCCGGAGCACTTCCCCGGCCACTTGAGCGAAATCGGCGAGCCTCCGGCTGAGGTCGACTGCTTCCATTGACGCACCGATGGCCCCTGACGGGCTTAAAATTACCCTCGGGCCGAACCCCGGGTGCCTCGGAGGCGGGCCGACTCCTCGGCGAGGAACGGCTCGAGGGGGGTCAACGGCTGATCGAGGCCGCCGTAGGGCGGAAGCCCGAGCATGTCGGACAGGAGCCATTCGACCTCGTAGACGTAGAGCAGCGTCGAGCCGAACATTTCGAGGAGACGCGCGAGGCGGACCGCCCCGCGCGAGGTGAGGGTGAAGTACTTCCGGGGAAGGCCGAGGGCGTCGAACATCGTGTCGGTGAGGTCACGGTACCGCCACCGCTTGGGCCCCCCGACCGTCACGTTGCACCGGTCCCGCCGCGCTGCTTCCCGTCGAACGACGCGGGCGAAGTCCCGGGCGGCGAGCGGGCTGATGTGATACTCGCCGTCCCCGAACATCGGAAACCGGTGGTACCGATGCATCGTGCGAAGCATGACGGTCACCAGCTTGTCCCGCTCGGCGAAGAGCATCGTCGGGCGGACGATCGCGTAGGAGAGCCCGCTCTCCTCGAGCGCGCGGTCCACCCGGCGCTTTTCGAACATGTACGGAAGACCGGTTTCAAGTGATTGCGGGGAATCGGGGACGCTGATCTGGACGAACCGGGCGACCTTCGCCCGCTCCGCCGCCGCAATAAGCCGGAGGAGTCCGTCGGCGAGCGGCCGAAATCGGCGGAGCGAGCCCGTTCGGTACCAGGCCACGTTCACGACCATGTCGACGCCCGTCACGAACGGTGCCCAGTCGGCCACGCGGGCGACGTCCGCCGCCCGGCACTCGATCCCCCCGGCGGCTTCGGCCGGGGACGGATGGCGGTGTACCGACACGATCTGCCAATCTCGGGCGAACTCGGCCACGAGGTGACGCCCCACAAGGCCGGTTCCTCCGCCGACCAGGAGGAGCCGGGGCCGGGCGCCGGGGACGCTCATGCGTTCGCCGGTCGAGCTACGGGAAGCTCGATGACCGGCGGCGGAACCACGGCGGGGGAGAACAGGTCTCGCCAGGCGGCCACCGTGTGCGGGATCACATCCGAGACCCGAACCGGTCGCCCGACTTCGCGAGTGAGCGACGTCATGACCGAGCCCTCGAACCCGCAGGGGTGGAACCGCTCGAACGCGGAAAGGTCGGGGTCTACATTGAGGGCGAAACCGTGGAAGGTCACCCAATGGTCGACAGCGATTCCGATCGAACCGATCTTGCGCTGGCCATCAACCCACACACCGCGCCGGCCGTGCACGTGGCCGGCCGAAATACCGAACGGAGCGAGCGATCGCACCACGAGTTCCTCCACCTCGTGGACGAACCGTCGGACGTCCCGGCCGCGCGCGTTCAGGTCGACGATGGGATATCCCACCAGCTGGCCCGGACCGTGGTAGGTCGCCTTGCCGCCACGTTCGACCGAGACGACCGGCAGCCCGGCGGCGGCGGCCGAGCCGTCGTCCCCCTCAACGCCGACCGTCACCACGGGCGGGTGCTCGACGAGAATCAGCGTGTCCTCAATCGACCCGTCCCGACGCGCCCGAACCAGGGAGCGCATCGCGTCGAGAGCAGAGCGATACTCGCGGCGTCCCCATTCAACGACCGCCGGCATCGGACCTCCGGCGCGCCGCCACATGCATCGGCTCCCCGAGCCAGAGGAGGGCGGCCTCCTGCAAGCTTTCCGAGAAGGTCGGGTGGGGATGAATGGTAAGGGCGAGGTCGCGCACGGTCGCTCCCATCTCGATCGCGTGCGCCGCTTCGGCGATGAACTCGCCCACGCTCTCGCCAGCGGCGTGGACCCCGAGGAGAAGACCGGACTTGTCGTCCCCAACGACCTTGACCCATCCCTGGAGCGCGTGGCTCGCGTGGGCCCGTCCCATTGCCGCATAGGGGAACCGGGCCTCGCGGGCCGCGAAGCCCCGGGCCTCTGCCTCGGCCTTGGAGAGTCCCACGGTCGCGAGCTCCGGGGTCGTGAACACCACCGCCGGCATCGCCTGAAACTGGAAGCGCGTCGGTTGACCGGCGGCCGCCTCCGCGGCGACCACGCCCTCCCGATAGGCCTTGTGGGCCAACATCGGCGGTCGGGCGACGTCCCCCACCGCGAAGATGTGGGATTGATTCGTTCGCATCTGTTCGTCCACCGCAATG
>CAZCNZ010000048.1:0-13192 GCA_964500245.1 uncultured Thermoplasmatales archaeon
GGGCGTATTTCGCAGGGCGGTGGGAGACGCAGCGGACGGGTGGGAAGGACGGGGGAAAGAGCGCGGTAGGAGCGGGGTGAGGGGATGGCGCTGTTCTCGGACGTGGACTGGGTGATCATCGCGGTGGTCGCGGCGTTCCTGTTCCTTGGACCCCAGGGACAACCGTTCGTGCGTCAGATGGGCCGGTGGTACGCTCGGCTGCTCCAGTTCAAAACCGAACTGATGAGCGAGGTGGCGACGGCCACCGACAGCGCGAACAACCCGCCGGCATCAACGGCGCTCTCTCTTCGGACCGCCCTCTTCGGCCACGAACCCACCTCGCAGTCGGCGCCCGCCGTCATGGTTCTTCCGTCACACCCCGGCACCATCACCCAGGTTCAACCGGTGGTGCTCTGGGCGGTCGGGACGGAGTCGCTGGGCGCTGGCATGGGTGTCGGGACCTGGTGGGTAACGACCACGAACGCGCCGGGGGAGGTGGTGCGCATCCGATGACTCTCTCGGTGGAGGACGAGGTCACATTGGTCGAGTTGGCCGTGATCGTCCTCGGAATCCTGCTCACCTGGGCGGTGTATCGCCTAGGACCGCAAGCGGTCCCATCAATCCCATCGGCCCCCGGAACGCCCCCGCGGGGGGTCACACCAAGCGCGGGTCCGGGGGAGAGGGGTGGAGCCGCATGATGGTGGCTCGGCCGATAGACCCGGATCTGCCGGGCCAGGGCCTGCCAAACGGCCCTGGCGCCATCGGTCGACTCTATCACTATTCGGCTGCGCGTCGCCGGACTCAAGGCTCGGGTCACGACCCTAGGGAGGACGATCGGGTCGATGAATCTCGGAGGAATTTCCTCAAACTGGTCGCCGTCGCGGGAGTGATCGGCGCCGTCGGAGGCGGCGTGGGTAGTGCGCTCGAGTTCGCCGGGCGGCCACCGACCGTGGGATTGGCGAGCTACCCTACGGTCCAGCTCCAGGACGTGGACGGCTCCGTGCTCACCGCATCGAAGGTGGTGCACGAGTACAATGTCACGACGCCGGACGCCCTAGTCTTCGATTACCCGCTCTCGAACGAACCGAATCTGTTGATTAACCTCGCCGCCCCGGCAGGGGGTTCCACCGGGGCCACGCAGGTCCCGGGAGGAGTCGGTCCCACGGGCTCGATCGTAGCATTCAGCGGTGTCTGCCAACACCTCGGCTGTTCGGTGCCGAGCCTCGCGTTCTACCCTCCGGGAACATGCCCCAAGAGCTTCGGTTCCCTCTCCTTCTATCTCCACTGCAGCTGCCACGGGTCCACCTACGATCCTTCCCGGGCTGCAGCGGTTCTGACGGGTCCCTCGACGAGGCCCCTTCCCCAGGTGACGCTGCAGTGGAAATCGAGTGACGATTCCCTGTGGGCTGTCGGCGTTTCGGGACCGACGGTGATGGGTCACTCGAGCACTCTCCAAGGAGGGGTCGGGGTCGGCTCGACGTCGCGTCTCGAGCGGCTGTCGCCGATCATCCTCTGCGATTTTCCCTAGGAGGCACCGATGTCGATCGAGGAGGGGTTCGATCGGGCGGTGGACCGCCTCTGGAGCTGGGCCCGATGGCAGGTCGGCCTTACTCAGGGCAAGTCGCGGCTGGGAGCCGCCGCTGGCTTTCAACCGTCGATCGCGACGGGAGGGCTCGTCCTCGCTGCACTAGCGTACCAATTGGTGAGCGGAGGACTTCTCCTCCTGTATTACCAGCCTAGCGTCTATCCGACGGAAACGCTCTGCGGTCAGGCGGCCGGTACGACCTCGGCTTCGCCCGCGGCCTGGTGCAGCACGTACTACATCGCCCACTCTGTGCCGATGGGCGGCGTCCTCCTCACCTCCCATCTCTACGGCGCGTACGTCGTGGTCTTCCTCGTCCTCCTCCACCTGTTCCGGGGATACTTCGTCGGAGCGTACAAGCAGCCCGGGGGTAGGTTGAGCTGGGGCCTCGGGGTGGTGCTGCTCCTGCTCACCCTCGGGATGGGATTCACGGGGTACCTTCTCGCGTACACCCAGCTCTCCTACAACGCCACCCAAGTGAGCGTCACGCTGGTGCAGGCCCTCCCGCTCGTCGGACCTTCGCTCGCGAACCTCGTCATCGGAGACGGGACCCCACAAAGCCTCCTCTCCCGAATGTTCGCCGCCCACGTCGTCCTGCTCCCCGCGGCGATTGCTCTCCTCGCATTCCTGCACAAGCGGAGCCCGCTGTTCCCGCGCGCCTTCGCATCTCTCGCGAAGTGGGGACTGCTCTACGTGGGCATGCTTCTCGGTTTGGCGACGCTCTGGCTCTGGCCGCTCCCGACGTTTGCGGGAAACTCCGGGGTCTCCCAGCCGGCCACCGTGCCCGCGTGGTTCTTCCTGTGGCTGTTCAAGCTGGTCGATTTTGTCGGGGTCACCCCCGAAGTGGCGATGCTCTTCGCGGTGGTCGTCGTGCTGTTCCTGCTCCTCGTGCCGTTCCTCGATCGCTCCAAGAGCCCTCTCCCGCGGGACCGGCCCGTCTTCGTGTTCTTGGGGACCTCCCTGGTCGGGTTCTTCGTCTTCATGACCGCTTGGGGCGACCTTGCCCCCGGCGTTCCGATCACCCCGAGCGTGGCCGCGCTCCGTCTCGGTCCCGTGCTGGCCGCGAACGCCGTGGCGGCCGCGGTCTTCCATGGGAGGTATCAGCACGCCGTCCGCCGGGAGGTCGCGGAACCCCACCGAGTCCTTGAGGGACGCTCCACCGGGATCCGACAACGATCGGCGTTCGCGCTCTCCCCACGGCTGTTCTCGGTCCTCGGCCTAATCGTCGCTGTCTTTCTGTTGCCCTTCGGCCTGGTGCTTCCGTTCCTCTTCCTGATCGCCGGCGTTCTGGTCCATCTCGCCGAGTCCACGAAACCGGAGGTCCTCGGTAAGAAGCCGACGGACCTACCGTCAACCGGGGACACGGTCTATCCTTTCGTGGCTTTCTCGGCCGCGGCGTTTCTCTTGATCGTCGTAGGGCTCTCCGTGTTCGGCTGAATTCGACACCCGAGTTCGTCTCGCCGAAGAGACCGAAATCCTGATGGAGGCCCTCACGCGGCGGACACCGAGGCTGTGAACGCCTCGGATTTCCGGCGCACCGACCGCGTCGCCAGCAGCAGGAGGAAGCTGCCAACGATGGTGAGAAGAAGCAGAAGGATCGCTGCGGGCTTGAAGAGACCCTCACTGTAGTGGTCTGCAAGCCGCCAAACTCCGACCGCGAGACCAACGTACCCGACCAGCGCGAGCCCCCCCGCGATGAGCATCGCCCCCACGGTCGCGTCCGCCGCGGCTTGATTGAGGCATCCGACGCCCGAGTTTCCTGCCCAGCAGATGTTCGCCTGATAAATGATGTAGAAGAAGGCCGAACTTGCGAGGAGAAGAATCACCAATCCAACGATGGCGATCACCGCAAGCCTTTGGGGGACCGAGAAACGCGGGTCGTACGGCGCCAGCCGTTGGAACGCCTGGTAGAACATTCCGATCTGAAGCAGGACAACGAACGCCGCGACCACGGTGAGGAACAACAGGACACCGACGGAGAAGCCGTTCGCATTGCTGGTGGGACCGGCGGTGAACTCGTTGATGTACGCGAAGGTGGGCGTAGCGGCCGCGACGAGAACAGTCAGCGCGAAGCCGACGATCCCAAGGATGGCGGCGAAGCGGAGGCGCGAGAGAGCTGAGTCCTCGGCCACGTCGAACCCCGGGGATGCTAGCTCCGGGCGAGGGGTTTGGGGAAATTCTGACAGATTTGTGAAGAGGGATCCGGACGCTGTGGAGTTGGAAGCAGATGAAGGAGAAGCCGAGCCTACGGCCGCTCCGCATTCGAAGCAGAACTTGGCGTTCGACACGATTGGAGTGCCACAGGCCGGGCAGGCCGAAGGGACCACATCTCGTGGATGCCCTTCACCCAGATTAACCAGACCCGGGACTGTTCATCGCCGGCCGAGAGGCAAAAATCTATCCCGCGGGCCGGTCCTCGCAACGAGAGTACGATTCGCTCAGTATTTCTGGGCGGACGGTTTGTCCCATCCGATGGTCGATCCGGACCGGTGCGAGCTCCACGAGGCCGCGGTCTTTGCCGGACCAGAGGAGACCGAAGCTCTGACTCGTCTCGCCCGGAGCCCGATCGGAGACGAGTGCCAGATTTGCCCGGTCTGTCGCGCGGCCCGGGAGTACGTCGAGCGTCGGATTGCCGAGCAGACGGGCTATGTCTCCCCACCGGGGGAGAACGCGGAAGCCTCTTGGCGCAAGCTCCAGGGCGCAATCCGGGATGCCAAGACCACCATTCACAAGCCGGCGTGACGGCGGTCCCGGGGTCCGGAAGCGAACCGGCTGTGGGGGGTTGCGCCGCGCCGAGGCGCTGGGGCTCGCGCTTCCTTACCTCGACGAACCCGCGGCGGCGTCCGCCGCATGGCGGGAGAGGTAACTGCGGCCGAGCGCCCAGCCGATCAGCGCGCCCAGAATCCCGCCGATGACCGCCCCGATGAGCAGGTACTCAATCGTCGGGAGTAGGTCGCTCAGGTTGACGTAACCGAACTGCTGGAAGAGGACCACCAACACGATCCCCAGCACGACCCCGCAGCCGGCCCCATGGGAGGCGGCGCTCATGAGCCACCTCCGGTCGGCGGAGGAGTGCCTTCCGGCGTTTCCGCAGGTGCTGGGGCCGACGGGGGCGTCTCCGCGGATGCGGGTTCGGACGGGGGCGTCTCCGGAGGTGGCGTGGACGGAGGCGCGCCCTCCAGCTTACGCCCGATGGCGGCGTATCGACCGGACCGCACGAGCCCGTAGACCTCGTAAATCACCAGAATCAGCAGGACGATGGGGAGCGCCGCCAGGAAGCCGTAGGGAGCGGTGCCGCGCACGTAGAAGTTCTCACTCCACATCGTGGTGCCGTTCGGCGCGATGAAGCTCGCCGTGAGGCGATAGGCGCCCTCGATCAAGTACGCGACCGACACCGGCGTCCAGCTCAAGGGAATGTGGCCGGAGCCCGCGACCGGGTTCGTGAGGATCTGGTCTCGAGTGGAGACGGCGAAACCAAGGAAGTACATCTGGAGCCGCGCGTCACTGATCGTGACGGGGGCTGCGCCCGCACCCTCGGTCCAATTGTAGTTCAGGTTCGCGCTCTGGGAAAGGTCGATCGAGAGCGCGGACGACAGGGTGGTCGCCGAGCTGACATCGACGTTGTTCCAAGTCACCGTGTAGGTGACTCCCCCGCTCGTCTGGGCAGGCGCGGCCGCCAGCGTCGGACTGGCCCGGGCGGGAACGGGAACGCTCACGAGCAAGGCGGCAACTGCCACAACGGCAAGGGCGACCGACAGTCCGATGCGGTGGGATCGCGAGTGCACAAGACGCATACATCTCGCACTGGGGTGTGCTATATGAACTCGCGGTTCGTGGAAAATCCTCGTCGCATCCGACTTGCCCGGTGCGATCTAGGACGGCGGGTTGCCCCCGAACGTCGCTTGGAACCGTTCGATGTCCGCCGGTTTCATCAGCGCCGGAGTAAGGTAAACCCACACGCGCGCATCGTTCTCGCGGGCCAGACGGTCAAACTGGACGAGACCCGTGAGGACCGCGTCGGCGCCGTGGATCCGGACGAGGTATTCGATCCCCTCGAGGAAGAAGGCCGTGGAGTGCTCCTCGAGCAGCTTCCGCGAAAGCATGGTCCAGATTCCTTCGAGGTCCGCCGGACGCAGTGAAGGACCCCGGCCGATGTTCGAAAGCCAGTAGACCTCAATCGGGCGGGAACCGACCCGAGCCCGGATCCGTTCGGGCGACTCACGAACCACACAAACGCCGTGGTGGCCGGCAGAAGTGGAGTCGAGGAAGCCTCCCAGAGAGGCGACCAACGACCCGCCCACGGTGAGTTCCACGCCGGAGGGGGGCGCTGGCGGCTCGGGCTCGACAGGGGGAGGCACCACCGCGGGGGCGGGGCCTTCTGCGGCGGGAGCCACCGGCGCCACCGGAGCTGTCGGCACGGCGGGCTCCGCTCCCGGAGGCGTGGGAGCCGGTGGAGGTGGAACCTCGAGTGTCGGTTCCAGCGGGGGTGGGGCGGGTGAAGGGACCGGTGGTTCGCCTTCCACCAGGGGAGTCTCGCTGACCGTTTCTGGTGCCTCGGGAGTTCTTTCCTCGGGGGGAGGTGCTTCGGGCGGGCTGGTCTCGGGAACAGGTCCTGCTTCGGCCGCCGGAATCGTCTCGACGGCAGGTGGAGCGACCTCTGGGGAAGGCGCCAGTTCCTCCTCGGCCGGTACGACTGGGAGAGCTTCGGTGGGGCCGGAAGGATGAGCCTCTTCCGTGGTCGTTTCGAGCGATACCCCAGGAGCCGTGGACTCCTCCGGCGGTGCTGTGGGTTCCGGGAACTCGCCCTCGGGCGACGGAGGCACGAGCGCTTCCGCGGAGGCTGGCTGGGCTGTCAGATCGACCGGCGCCGAGGACTCGGCGGGCGCCGTTGCCCCCGTCTCAGCCGCCAAAGTGGGCATCTCCTCCTCTCTGCCCCTTCCGGGTTCCGGTGTCGAGGGAGAAGTCTCCTCCGAGGGCGGGGTGATGGGAGGAGGCGGCGCGACCGATTCCTCCGCCGGTGCAACCTCCTCGACCGGCAGTGGCGACGGCTCACGTTCCGGTACGCTCGGCTCCGTCGGTGCTGCCGGGGGCGGGGCCTCGATTACCTCCGGAGCCACCGCTTCGATCGGCGGCGCCTCCTCGGAGGGCGGGGGATACTGCTCCGGAGGAGCCTGGGGCTCTGGCGCGGGCATCGGACCGGGCTCCTGAACGATCCGCTCCTCTTCGACCGGGCTCCCCGTTTCAACTTCCTCGGGCGGCGATGGCTCCGGAACGATCTCCTGAGGCGCCCGCGCTTCCGGCTCGGCCGCCGTGGTGGGCGGCGGGGCCATGGCTCCCGGGGGAGCGGCTTCGGTCGGAGGAGGCAACGGCAAGGGTTGCTCGGGCTCGGCGAGAGCGATCGGCTCGGGTTCCGGCGGGGGAAGTTCGGCGGCGGCCGTTGGAGGGATCTCGGCCGCGCTGGCTCCGACCGCCGGCCCGTTGAGAGGGGACGGGGGTGGTTGCCGGGAAGCAGGGGCTGGAGCGACGCGGGGCGCTCGGACTCTCGCCCCTTGTGGCGGGACGGTGCCACCGATCCTCGTCACGACCACCTCGGCGACCGGGCCCCCGAATCCTGGGAGCGCCGAGACCATCTCGAACGGCGCCCGACGAATGTCGTCCACACTGTGTAGGCCCCGGTCCCACGCCGTCGAGATCTTGGCGGGTCCGAGGAGGGGGAACCCGACGATGTCGTCGAGCTCCTGGCCCAGCGCGCGGACAGCCTCGGCGAGCGCCACGACCTTCTCGTCGGCGTAGTCGACCTCGACCGACACGATGGTCGCAGGCGGCGCGGAGATGCGCTGGAGGCGGGCGCTCGGCCGGGGGCGCTTCGCCCTCGGTGCGGGGAGGGGCAGACCGGGAACGTGGACCCACCAGCGGTCTCCGGTCCGGGTGCGGCCCGTCACGGCATTCGGGGGGAGCGGCTCCTCCGCCTTCTCGACCACGCGGAGTTCGCTCAGCCCCAGGGCGCGCGCAATCGGGCCCGCGAGCGGGCGAAGCTCCGACGCGAGAGGGTCCTTGACCGCGACGATGGCGACGCGCGCGGGCTGGCCCGGGGTGGAAGGGGCCGTGCGCAGACGACGTTCGAGGCGACGGACGAGCCAGAACGCATCGGAGGAGAGCGGCGGCATCGGCGCCCGGGTCGGCTGGACCTCCTTGGGGAGTTCGATGTACATCTCGCCGAGGGACCACGGGACGGGCACGACCCGGCTCGGGAGGGTCTCCTCGATCGACATCATCGATGGGAAGATCCGGACCGGATTGCTGGCGATGACGACGCTCAGTTCTTCTTCCCCGGAGGAGCTCGTTGCCCGGCGGGGGGCCATCCGCTGTAAGAGATGGATGATCTGGGAGGACTGCGTGGGATAGACCTTCTGGATCTCGGCCTCGACCGGGTGCATGACGCGCTGGCGCCCCCGCCACTGCTCCCGCGGAGAACCAACCTCGAGCCGCTGGACCCGGAGGAGTCGAGCCAGAACGTCTTTCTCCGCACGGAAGCGGTCGCCGACGTCGTCCGCCGCAACGACGAGCGCCAACGACGGCAGCACCGTTGACCGCGAGATCCCGAGCGACCGACGGAACCGGGCGACCGTCCGGAGCACCGTCCGCCAGCGGTCCCATGCCGCGAACAGTTCGTCGTTGAGCAGCGCGCGGTCGAGCCCCGCCATCGGGCGCTCGAAGAGACTCGTTCGGTCCGTGGAGAGCGCCCGGCGGACGGATTCGGAGGTGAACGGGACGATTGGCGCCAGCACCTCGGAAACTCCCCGGAGGATATGGACCAGCGTCCTCAGCACCGCTCGCTTCGTGGGCGGCGTCCCCGGGACTACGAGTCGGGCGTCCGCCAGTTCGCGGTACTCGACCAGGTCGTTGTCGAGGAATCGTCCGACGCGACGGAGAACGAGTCCCGGGGCCGCCTGGTCGTAGTGGGCGAGCGCGAGCACCCGGGTTCTCTCCCATCGGGCTACCACGGCCCGGTCCTCGACCTCGAGTTCTCCGAGGTAGCCCCCGATGGGACGAGCGAAATCGGCGACCATCGAGGGGTCGCATTGCGCGACCACCTCCCGCGTCAGCATCCACCACCGGCGCAACCGGTCCAGCTCCCGCTCGCACTGGTCGGCAAAACGCGTGCTGGCGGACTCCGTTAACCCGCCGCGGACCACGGCGGCCCGGACCACGTCCGCGCCGTGCGTCCCGACAAGCCCGGGGAGGTCGTCCGGGGCCACGGTCGGAACGACGTTGAGACCGACATCGGTGACCTGGCCCTCGACCGCTGAGAGCGCGACCAGGTGATGGACGAGCGACGGGACCCGGCGGCGCTGTCCCACGTAGAGGCGGGCCGAATCCCCTTCGGGGAACGGGTCGTATCGGGCCCACGCGGAGAGCGCCGTGCTGATCGAAGGAAGGAGCTTCCGTCGGACCAACGCCCGTTGTCCTCCGCACGGGCACTGTTTCGGTCCGTCGGGCGCATCGAGGCGTTCGCACCGGGGGCACTCGAGCAGGGAGACCGCGTTCGGGTCATCGCTGGCCCCCGCCTCGCTCACTGGCCACGGCGCGACCTCGCCCGGTCCCGGGAGGGATTCGCGGGGGAGCAGACGGGCAAAAAGCGCGCGCCGTTCCGGGGGCAAACGGGATGCCTCGAGGCACCAGGCCCGAGCGGGGGCCCACAAAAGAGGCGTACCGCAGATCGAGCAGTACGGGACTCCGCGTTTCACGCGCAAGTGCGCCAGGAGAGCGCCGGCCTCGGAAAGGTCCCGCAGCACGAACTCATTCGCGGTCTCGAGGTCGAGGCCCGCGTACTTGTGCATCAGGGTGAAGTCGAGTCGGCCCTTCGGGGTAAGCAGCGGCCAACCGGTGACCCCGAGCCGGTCCGCGATCTTCGCGTCCGTCGGTCCATGGCCCGGTACGAGGGGCACGATCCCCGTGCCGCTGTCTCCGACGTCTGCGGCGCAGAGGAGCGTGCCGGCCGGCGGGGTGAGGTCTCCGCCCATCGGGAACTCGTGGCGGAGAGGGTAGGTGTATGGGATTCCCTGGAACTCCTTTCCCGTCCTCTCCTCGACGACCTCCAGGGTCGACTCCTGGATCCAGCCGCGCAGTCGGCCAAGGGACGAGGCCGAGGTGAGGACGAGCTCCCGGTCGTCCCGGCGGTGATAACCCGCGACGACGTACTTCAGGTTCGGGTTCAACAGAAGCGCGCTCGCTCCGAGGAGCTTCCACGGCGCGTCGACCCAGACGAGCGCATGGACGGTCCAATCGCCGACGCGCAAGGGGAACCTCACGAGGTAGGTGTCGCCCTCCTGCTCGTCGTAGACGATGCGCTCCGGCGTCCGAAGCGTGCCGCACGAGGGGCAGATGCGGAACGACTCGTCTCGGGTGACCAGTAATTCCTGCTGGGCGAGGCGGCCCACCATCGCCTGGACCTTCGCGGGTCGTTCCTCCGCGTCCCACGGGATCCGCCCATCGCCGCCCACCCAGACCCCCAGCGCGGTCAGGAGAGCGGGGACGGTGGAGGGGGGAGCGGGCCCAGGGGCCGTGCCTTGGCGGAGCGTGCCGGAGACCCGCCGGCCCGTCAGCGCGAGGTAGCGAGCGTCCACGTCGGCCGCGACGGCCCGGTGGGCCACGAGCGCTGGGAAGTCTCCCTGCGTCCAGCTGCCGGCGAATTCGTGAACGACCGGTCCCCCGGGGGGACCGAGCGTGCCCCCCGCCGGGGGGAGTCGCCGCGCCCTCCAGAGCGCCGAGACCTCCGTCTCTAGGGAGTGGGGATTAAACTCGACCGGGGCGTGGTCCATGGAATGGGGTGCTGTCCGAGAAGGACGATGACGACGCGCGCGAATAAACCCTCCTTCGGAAATCGCACGACTGGGAGTCGACGGTTCGGGGTAACTCTTATGCCATGCGACCGCTCCCCGCCACTCGAGGAGAGAGGATGGCCTGGACCCAACAGGAAGTTCGCGAGCTCAAGGAGGGGCGGTACATGCTCATCGACGAGGAGCCGTGCCGCATCCTGAGCATCCAGACCTCGAAGCCGGGGAAGCACGGGGAGGCGAAGGCGCGGATCGACGCCATCGGCCTGTTCGACGGGTCCAAGCGAAGCGTCGTCTTCCCGGTGAAGCACAAGGTCCAGGTGCCCCTCATCGGGAAGCGCCAGGCCCAGGTGCTCTCGATGACCGATGCCGAAGTCCAGCTGATGGACCTCGAGACGTACGAGACATTCAGCCTCCCGTTGGATGCCGAGACGAAGTCCCAAGTGAGCCCGGGATCCGAGGTCCAGTATCTCGACGCGATGGGAAAGCGGCGGATCACGCGCACCTAAGGCGGTCGTCCCGAAGCCGCCGAGGAGACAGGCCGGCTCCTCGCTTCATTAATAAAGGAGACGGCGCATGAAACCGATGCCCGAGGCCGTCGGACGTCGCTGTCGGGCCGGCTCGGTTTAAGGGGGGTGGTCGCACGACAGGTCCGGGAGGTCTCGGGGGGGTTTCCTCGTCCCGGCTCACCCGGATCCTTCAGGAAAAGGCCGAAGCGCTGAAGAAGCAGCGGCAGGCCGCGGAAGCGACGCTCCGCGAGATCGACGACCAAGTCGCCCGACTCGACCAACTGGGAATCACACCGGTCGAGGTGCCCGAACGGCAGGCCGCCCTCAAGGAGCTCGCCCGTCGTGCCGATTGGAACGGAGTCGAGAGCCAAGCGAAGGCGATGGTCGACTACCTCTCCAAAACCGTGCCTATGACAATCCAGGAACGTCGTGCCCGGACGGCCGAATCGGTTCGACGGTTCTCCGGCCTGGGCCTCGTTCCCCCCGTGGAGATAACGGCCGAGCTCGACGCGCTCGCCCACCCTCCTGAGGGGGAGGACTGGCCGACGACGGTGGCGCGCCTCGCGAAGGTAGAGGAGGCGCTCCACGCGAGCGAAATGGACCACGTGAACGCGATTCGGCAACAGGCCCTTTCGGTCGCCACGTGGGCGGGACTCAAGGACGCCCGCCTCCGGGAATTCGAAGCCAAGCTGGACGAAACGCTCCTCCCGGCGAAGGAAGACCGGCTTGCCGAGGCGTTTGAGGGCGTCGACCGCCTCCTGCGCACTGGGCTTCCCGAGTCTGCCGAACGGCGCCAGCGGGTCCGCGACGAGGGGACCCGCCTGGTCACGGCGGCCAAGGAGTTCGGCGCTCCCACTTCCCGACTGGAGGCCGCTCTCGCCGCGGGCGCGGATGCCCCGCCCGACCGATGGCCCGAGGTGGTGCCGGCCATCGAGGCGGCGTCCGCCGAGGTCGGCGACGCGTTGCGGGAGAGGTGCCTCCAGATCCTGGACGCCCTCCGCACGTCGCTCACCTCGACCAGCGAGTACGGGGTCGACCCGACCGCCGCGCGGATGGCCGTCGAGGATGCGCTCGCCCGGATCAAGACCCTTCCCCCACTCGAGATCGGGCCGGTGTTCCTCGAGGCGCGCCGCGCGGCGGAAGAGCCGATCGTGACGGTCGTCGCCGGCCTTCTCGACGAGGCACGGCCGCGGATTGCCGACGCCCGCCGCCTGGGACGGGACCCGAGCGAGGTGTTCGCCGCGATGAACCGCGCGCGCGAGGCGCTTCGCCTGAAGATTTACTCGGAGGCGTTCGCGGCCAGCCAGGAGGCGCTCGACAAGGTGAGCCGCCTCACCGAGGAACTCGACATCGCCCGAGACGAGCTCCAGTCGCTCGAGGAGATGGCCGGGCGGTTCCGTACGGCCGGTTTTTCGACCGAAGCGTTCGAGCCGGCCCTCGTCCGGATCCGGGCGCTCCTCGACCGTGTCGATGTCGGCGCCGCCCACGACCTCCTCAAAGACACCGTCGTCCACATGGGGCGCGAGGCGCTCCAGTTCTTCGGACAACGGTTCACGACGCTCGACAAGGCCCGCGACTACGCGCGGGAGCGTCAGTTCCTTTCCCCCGGCGCGGACCGGGACCTGAACGAAGCGAAGGAGTTGCTCGACAAGGGCGATCTCGCCGACAGCGCCGAACGCATCGCGCGTGCGGAAACGGAGATGCGCCGGGCCGCCGGGCCCTATGTAGCGCGCAGAGTCGAGGAGATGGAACAGGGACTTTCGGACATCCCCGACGAAGCGCTGGTGGCCCCCGTGCGTCGACTGCTCGCCGACGCCGACGTCACCCTCCGCGTGAAGCAGGACCTTCTCGGTTCGATCGAAAGCTTGCGTCGCGCCGAACGCGAGTTCGGTGCCGTGGTGGCGGCCCATGCGTCCGCGCTCGTCGAAATGCTGGAGGCCGAACGCCAGGTCCTCGAGGGGATGGGCGGCCCGAGCGACGAGATCCAGCGGCAGATCGACGAGGTCCAGCAGATCTTCAACATGGGGGATTTCGTCAAGGCATCCCGGGCCTCGCAGGAGATCCGGACCCGTGCTCAACAGCAGCAGCTGTTGCGGAGCGAGGAGGCGGTCTCGCACGCGAAGCTCTCGCTCGTCGAACTCGAGACGATGGGGTTCGACCTCGCGAAGTTCCGCAGCCAGCTCGACGAGGCCCAGACCGCTTCCCGGGCGGGACGGTTCTCCGACGCGTACCGGTTGGCGACGGCGCTCGAGGAGTCCGCCCTCCGCGCCCGCGCCGCGGGCCAG
>CAZCNZ010000049.1:0-3676 GCA_964500245.1 uncultured Thermoplasmatales archaeon
GGACGTTCAGCGCCGGAGTGGTCGTGTCCGGACCCGAGCTGATGGCCCAGGTATGGCTCAAAGCCGTTGCCGGTCCGTACGAACCGTTCACTCCCCGATTCGCCTTCCCGGCGTGGTTCACCGTGGCCGCGTGGCTGAAGACCGCCGGGGTCGCTCCGGAGTTCGTGGGACCGCTCGGAGCGCTCGCGTTGGAATGCACGCCAACCCCGACCACGGCAAAGTAGCCGACGACGACCGCGGCAGCGACCGCGATCACGAGGAGCAGAGACCACGGGGCAGGTCTCGACGAGGAACCGGGAACCGTCATGGGGGTCCCTCCCCAGGAACCCGAAAGGCCTCACCCCGAATTACCGTTATCGGCCCACGGCGCGCGGGAGATTTCACGCGCGACTCCTTACTGGATAGGTCCCAGTTCCAGGTTCCGGAAGCCCCAGATGGCGGCACCGAAGGCGAGGGCCGCCAATAGCGCAAGGACGCCCAGGGCTTCGAAGTCGGCCCCGGCGAAGGAGTTCGCGAACGCGTCGCGGATCGTGTTGGCGGCGTACGTGAGGGGATTCCCGTAGAAGATCGCGGCGAGAATCTTCGGGGTCCGCGAGGTCACCGGATAGTAGACCGTAGAGAGAAAGATCACGAACAGCTGGAGGAACGACTGGATCGAGAAGTACGCATTGGCCGAGCGCAACCGGGTGCCGAGGGCGATCAAGAGCCCCGCGAAGAAGACGCTCCCCAGGGCAACGGTGGCGAGGACCATTCCGACGCCCGCTGCCGAAAGGGCGGGGAGGCCGATGAACGGAACCCCCACCAGGATCATCACGCCCACCCCGACCAGCGAGAAGAGGAGCGTCGTGAGCACGAGGCCGCCCAGGTACTCCGAACGGAGGAACGGACCGGAGAAGATCTGTTCGGTCATCGCCCAGCGACGATCGAGCCAGAAGAGATTGCCCGAAACGATCCCCCCAGTGATCATCTGGAACGCGACCATCCCGGGGACCAGGAACGCCGTGTACGACGTCCCCCCCGTCACGCTCGAAGAGACGATCGTCGTGAACATCGTCCCGAGAACCACGATCGTGATCGCCGGTTGACCGAACCGGATGAGCACCGTGATCACGTCGAGGTTCGACGTGAAGTTGCGGACCACGAGCCGAAGGACCGGAGGGAGCTTCACGGTACCGCTCCGTTCCGGCCCGGGGGAAGATGGTCCGCGGGGGGCGGTTCGACGGCGGTCTTCCCTTCGTCATTCTCCTCGACGTCGCCGATCATCCCGAGGAACGCGCCCTCGAGCGTCGCCTCTTCCACGGAAAGTCGCTCCACCGACAGTCCGTGGGCCTGCGTCCACTGCGTGAGCCACGGCAGGAGTTCTTCCGCCCGCTCCGCTCGGAAGGCGAGCTGGTTCGCGGGTGATGGAAGCCCATCGGGGGGCTCCAGCAGGACCGCGCGTCGTTGAACCAGTTCCTTTCGGAGGTTGACCCGAAGGTCCGGAGAGATCGCCGCTTCGAGCGTCATCGAGACCTCCCGCGCGCCCCCGTGGCGGCGTTTCAGTTCCTCGGCGGTATCGAGAGCGATCAAGCGGCCCAGATGGAGGACAGCGATCCGGTCGCAGAGGAGGTCGGCCTCGTGGAGGATGTGCGTCGTGAAGACGATCGACAGGCCTCCGCGTGCACGATCGCGTAGGTAGCGCAAGATGCGCCGGCGCGCCACCGCGTCGAGGCCGACGGTCGGCTCGTCCAGGAAGAGGATCTCCATGTCGTGCATGAGCTCCCGGGCGACCTGGAACCGGCGACGCTCACCGCCCGAAAGGGCCCACGGCTTTCGGTGCCGCGCCGATTCGAGTTCGAAGAGCGCGATCATCTCCTCGGCTCGGGTCTTCGCCTCCTCCCGTGGGACGCCCCACATGAACGCGTAGAGGGTGAGGTTCCGCTCGACGGTCACGAAGTCGAGCGACTCGGCCTGCAGGACGACCCCGAGGCGCGAGCGCAGCGCTCGGCCCCCGGTGCGGATGTCCTGGCCGAGGACGAACGCCGTCCCTTCGGTGGGAGGGAGCAATGTGGTCAGCAGCCGGACCGTGGTGGTCTTCCCCGCGCCGTTGCGACCCAGAAGGCCCAGGATCTCACCGCGCCGCAGAGAGAGCGAGAGGTGGCGGACCGCAAACCGCCCCGGGGCGAAGGAATACCCGAGGTCCTTCGTTTCGAGAACGATTCCGTCCGACATCATGGCCGTTCAAGAGGCCAGCCGACGCCGGTCGCTCTCTTGGCGCTTGCGTCCCGGCGACCCAAGATGGGCCGGAGGCAGACCCCGCCACCGAGGGACCGGGACGGGAGGGATGGACTGGTCGGGATTTGAACCCGAGGCCTCCGGTTTGCAAAACCGGCGATCTTCCGGACTGATCTACCAGCCCATCCTCCGTCGGAGGGAACGGCCGCCGTCTTATCCTTTCGGAGGCGCGGCGACCACGGACTCCCAGGCCCGGTCAAGCTTCGGAACGATCGGCCGTCGGCGCATCTCGACCGGGTCGACCCACTCCGCCTGCGTGTGCTCCCAGTCGAGGCGGACGTCGGTCCGCCGGGCCCGGAATCGAAACGGATGCACCACGAAGACGTGCGAGCCATCTCGCGAGAGGACGGGGGCGCCCTCGCTCAGGAGGTCGATGTCGTTCGCCGTGAGCCCGGTCTCCTCAAGGATCTCCTTGAAGGCCTGCTCGAGCGGCGTGGGGGCCTCGAGGAAGCCGGAGACCCCTGCCCAGTGCCCCTGGAACGAACCGACCTTCGCCGACCGCTCGAGGAGGAGGATGCGGCCGTCGGCTCGCTCCAGGAACGAGGTCACTACGCCCACTTCGTCCACTCCCTCGATGTGGAACCGGCCGAGGGTGCCGTTCACCTCCACCGACTCCCCCTCCCGAAGCACGTCCCGGTCGACCCGGGCCACCGTCGGGATTCTCACCACTCGCCCGGTCTCCGAGGGGACACCGTCCAGCAACACACCGACCACTCCGCGCGGGAGCCGCTCTTTCGGCGGCCACCAGAGCGCGGGGAGCGAGAGAACCTCGGGCGCCGGCCTTCCCGAGCTCCAGGCGACGGGGTCCTCGACGAGGTGGAGCGACCCCACGGCCCGGCCCCGATAGATTCCGAGCGCGGGTAGTGTCACGACTTCCCGAAAGGCGAGCCCGCTCTTCGCATTATGGGAGACGGCGTGAGCGGCCGACAAACGCCTTCTACTCGAGGGCGCGTCGGCGCGGCGTGCGGCTGAGCGTCTTCACGGTCGTCGACGAGTACCCGTCCGAGGAACGCCGCGACCGTCTGCTCGAGGTCGTTCGGCTCGCGGAGACGGCGGAGGCCGCCGGCCTCTCGACCCTCTGGGTGGCCGAGCATCACTTCCACTCGGGCGGCGTTTCTCCGTCTCCTCCAGTGCTGCTCGCGGCCGCGGGGGCCCGGACCCGACGGCTGCGTCTCGGGGCGCTCGTAAGCGTCCTCCCCTTTCACCGACCGGTGGAGATCGCCGAGCAGTACGCCATGCTCGACCACCTCCTCGAGGGCCGCCTGAACCTCGGGGTCGGCAGCGGCTACATCCCGCTCGAGTTCGAAGGGTTCGGAGTCGACCCGGCGGAGAAGCGGGATCGCTTCGACCGCGCGCTCGAGACCGTGCTCGCGGCGTTCGAGGGGAAAGAGGTCCGCGGAGA
>CAZCNZ010000050.1:0-3440 GCA_964500245.1 uncultured Thermoplasmatales archaeon
GTGTTCACATAGATCTCGACGAACCTCCCGACTTCGGACCGTGCGTGGGCCCGCGAGGTCGCGTACGGAGAGATCAGGGACACGATCGGGATCGCATCGTTCCGGGCCAGGACCTTGGCGACGAAGGTGACCCGCCCGGCGTGGGCCTCCCGATCCTTGCGGTCGAACCCCAGGTCGAAACTCAGTCCTCGGCGAACCTCGTCGCCGTCGAGGAGCTCGACATTCCAGCCGCGTTCCCGCAGAAGTGGGATCATGGCCCGCGCGATCGAGGTCTTCCCGGACGATGGGAGACCCGTGAACCAGAGGCAAAAACCGCGGTTCGCCATTCAGACCGCTCCAAGAATGCTCACAGAAGCCCCGAGATCGGCTTGCCCTGCACGTTCGAGGGGATGGGGAGGCCAAAGTAGGCAAACAGGGTCGGGGCGATGTCGATGAGGTCGTGCGGAGCTCCCGGACCCACCGCTCCTGCGGGTGGGTCGACCACCACGTAGATTCCGTCGAAGGAGTGGACGGCGTCATCGGGCCCGGTGTCGTTCTCCTCGATGAACAGGGAACCGTACCCGAGCGTGCCGGCCGAGCGCCATGCGACGTTCCCGAAGTACGCCATCATGTCCGGGGCATCCCCGTTCACTTGGTGATAGATCCGGCTCGGAACCTTCACTTCGACCCCGAGCGGCTGACCGTCGGGCCGGCGAATCTCACCGAGCTCTCGGGTGAGCTGCTCGGTAAAACGGGGGATTTCCGAAGGGTCGAGAGTCCCTTCGGGTTCGCGCCCTTTGACGTTCAGGAAAATCCTGGCATAGTACCCCCCCGCGCCCCAAGCACGCGTGTTCGGCCAGTCGACGCTCGTCTTCTCGAGTGGGGTTCCCGGGGCGGGTCGGGGCCCCTTGAGCTTGAGGTAGCCCCGAGCGATCAACCATTCGTTGATGCAAAAGCATCCCTGCATCGCCTGGCTGCCGTGGTCCGAGAAGAACATCACCCGGACGTCGGGAGGGACGAGGTCGAGCAGCTTCCCGATCTCCTCGTCCAGCATGCGGTAGTACTCCTCGGCGAGCGCCCGTAACGCGGCGTTCGCCTCGTAGCGGGGGTGGGCCTCATCGAAGAACTTCCAGAAGGCGTGATGGATGCGGTCCGGCCCAATCTCGTGAAACGCGAAGAAATCCCACGGCTCCTTCGACCAGAGATGCCGAGCGCCGGCGAAATGGCGTCGGGTCATGTCGATCAGCTCGCGGCCGACGCGCTCGCGGTCCCCGGCGCGGAACAGCACATCGAACGGGTATCCATGAGTGACCGTTTCGAGCTCGTTCCGTAGCGACACCGGGAACACGTAGTCGTTCGCCTGATCCGGTGTGAGGAAGTCGGAGACGTAGACCCCGTTCACGCGGGGAGGAGGATACCCCGGAGGCATCCCGATGACGCAGACCCGCCGCCCCGCGCGTGAGAGAAGGTCCCAAACGCGCGGTTGAAGAATCGTGTTCGAGGACGGAACGTACTGGTCGAAGTAGCTCCCCGGCCGGCGGTGGCGGAAGCCGTAGACCCCGAGGGTGCCGGGGTCGATCCCCGAGAACATCACCGCCCAGGCGGGAACGGTGATCGGGGGGTCGACGCTGCGCAAGGTGCCGTAAGCGGAGCGCTTCAGCAACTCCCGGACCCGGGGCATCTGGGGGAGAAACCGCTCGAAAAGGAGGTCGGGAGAAACGGAATCGAGCCCGAGAACGAGTGCCCTGGGCCGATTCGGCGTCACGGTCCCTCGGACTCGGACCGTTAGATAACAGTAACTCGGCGGATGCCTCCCGAAAGCCTTCCGACCCCCGAACCGGGGGCGATAGAGCCTTCTCGGCGGGGCAACAGCTTCGTGTCAGCGGTCCAACACTATCGGTGCTCGATGACGATTCGGAACCAGCCCCCCACCTTCACACTCTCCCGCAAAGGGTGGCCGGTGCGATGACAGAACGCCGCAAGGTCGATGGGGGCGACCGGGTCGTCTACCAACACCTCCAGTCGGTCCCCGGGCTGGAGCGCCTTCATCGCCTTTCCCACCTCGATAAGGGGTTGCGGGCAGACCGTCCCGCGGACATCGATGCGCGCTTGAATGAGCGATTCCGGCACGGCGTCGCGCCCCGTACCCCACATTCGCGCACCGTTTTGGATGTGTGGTCAAACTCGCTCAACTGGGTCGCGGCTCGGTCGATGGCCCGGTTCCTTGAAACCTCCCTGCCGCAATCCCCCTCCTCTTCTCGGACGTTCGAGGTCACCCCCATCCCCAGCGGGCAGATCGCCCTTCGCGATTCCGTCGTGGCGCGCATCCCACTGCATCGCAGCTTCTATTAGGTGGGACATATGCATATGCATATGTATGTCTTCCCGGAACATCGCCGTCCAAGAGGTGGTGTACGACGCGCTGATGAAGGAAAAGCGGCCGGGGGAGAGCTTCACGGCTCTCCTACGGCGATTGCTCGATCAACGGGGAGGAGTTGAGGAACTCTCGGGTGCCTGGGGCTCCTCGGGCGGTCGGCAATCCTCGGAACGATTGCGCGCCCTGAGAACGGGAAGCCACGGGGGTCGCCGATGAAGGCGCTCGACACCTCGGTCCTTCTCGCGCTGCTCGAGGGTGACCGATTGGCGCGGGATCTCCTGCGGAACTTGCGGGAGGTGGAAGTGGCCACGACCGAGGCGAACTTCCTCGAGCTTGCCTACCTCGCCTCCCACGGCTCGCCTCGGGTCCGCGGCCGCAGGCGAGAGGCGCTGGGGCGCCTCCGAAGAAAGCTTACGGTGCTCCCGATCGACCCCCACGCCGTGACGGAAGCGGAAAGCTGCATCGTTCGCGGGGAGGGACCGTCATCCCCGTTGCTCGCCGGAATGCTCGGGGCCTTGGAGGCGGCGGGTTGCGACGAGCTGTTCACCTCCGACCCCCGCGAGTGCCGGGGCCGCTGGCGGTTCCAGATGACTCGATTCACGAGACGTGCATCTAAGTAACGTGATATCCATTCTAGCGTGTCTGAGACCTTACTGCGGCTTGACGCGCCATCGATCGCCTCTCGAAAGCGTCGGAAACGGCCCCCGGAGCCATTCTGGGGGTCGGAAGCGCCCGGAAGGCCAGTCGGGGCTTGTCGAGCGTGTTATTGTGTCGAGCCTTATCCAGTATCGTCAATAACGCATCTCACATTACTTACACTCTATATAGCGTGACACTGGGGGCGCGAGTGCGCTCGAGGATCCGGGAATCCTCGAGAGAGCGGCGTATAACACGAGTTATACAGCCGATTCCGACGCCTGCTTCCCGCTCGATGCGGGGCTGGAAGAGAAGAGGAAGGGGTTGGTCCGCCCGTTCTTATTGCCCTACGAGGACGGAGGCGTGGTCGTGCTCGTCCCGGTCGGGGCGGGCGCCGCCACTGGGGCTGGCTCGGCAGGGTCCTTGCGGTAGAGGAACAGCAGGATCA
>CAZCNZ010000051.1:0-5948 GCA_964500245.1 uncultured Thermoplasmatales archaeon
GGACGAGGCCGCGCTTGATCGGGGTCAGCCGGAACTCCCCGGGACCATAGAACTCGACCCCCGAGAAGTTGAGGTAGAGCGGACCGTCGGTCGCCCGCACGAACTCCTTGACCACCGGCTCGAGCTCCTCCGCCTCCTCGAAGCTCGTCCGTTCCCGGGCCGCGATGTGCGGCAGGTTGAGGACGGGGACCGTGCCCTTCACCCGTCGAGTGAGCTCGAGGATCTCCTCGCGCGAGCCGAACACGTCGGGGTGGCCGCTCGGTTCGATCGCGAGTCGAACGGTCCCCTTGGAGAACTTGTTGAGCCAGTTGGAGAGGTCGGAAACGATCTCGGTCAGCTGATGGATCGAATCGGCGCGGTCACCGGGACCGTAGAATCCGAGGTGGGTGACCACGAGGCGGGCTCCGAGGCCCTGCGCGAGCACCCCGGCCCACTCGATCTGTCGGGTCGACTGTTCGCGGGCATCGGAGGAGCCGAAGAAGTCGACATAGTAGGGGGCGTGGAGCGTGAGGTCGGTGTCGAGCGCCTTCGCGAGCGCCCTGGTCTGTTGGAGGTCGGCGAAGTCCTTGGCGAGGCTCCAGGTGAGCGACGTGATCGAGTCACGCCGGCGCAGCGGAGAGTTCATGGCGACCAGGTCGGGGGTGCCGCCCTGATGGTCGGAGGGTCCGACGCTCACGACCAGCTGCTGAACGAGGTCCCGGGCCGGTTTTCCGATCTCTTCGTCGAGGACCGCGCGCGTGAGATGATTGACCTTGATGAACTGGACCTCCATCGCCGTGAGGCCCAAGTGATGGACGTCGGCAATCCCATCCCGGAGTGTCCGGCCCTTACAGGAGAGTGGGATCCCCGCGGGTCCAAAACGGATCACGAGTAATCAGGCCTCAAAATCGGGATTTTGCGCTAACCTATGGTCCTATATATCAAAAGCCGGGCGAGGCCCGGTGCGCGTTTTTTCGCTTCGGAGCGATGAGAAAGCGCGGCGGAACCCGCGCGCCACCACGTATAGCTCGGACGACGGAGCGCGCGAAGCCGGCGGCTTTGTCCGCACGACGTCCGCAAAGTTCGGCCGAAGTTCGGTGAGGAGGTCGTCGACCATGTCGCCGGCGAACACCTTCGCCGCGAACGCCCCCTGCGGAGCGAGCACCTCGACCGCGAGCGCATAGGCGGACCGGACGAGATCGACCGAGCGAGCATGGTCGGTCGCATACGCACCGCTGATCGACGGAGACATGTCGGAAAGGACGACGTCAAACGGCTCTGGCCCGAGCCGCTCGCGAAGGGTGGGGTCGCCGACCCGAGCTCGGACCACCCTGAGTCCTTCGGCGGGAGCAATCGGCCGGGGGTCCACGGCCACCACCGACCCCGACCGACCGACGCGCTCGAGCGCCACCACCGACCACCCGCCGGGGGCCGCCCCGAGGTCGAGGACGCGGGCGCCGGGACGTAGGAGGTGGAAGCGGTCGTCGAGGTACGCGAGCTTGAACGCCGCGCGCGACCGGAGACCTTCCCGCTGGGCGGCGCGGTAGTACGGGTCGCGTCGACGCTGGTCCACAAACCGTCGGCCCATCGACCGGCCCGCACCGGTCGCGCCTACATGAAGGCGGGCGGCCGGGCCGCGCTGCCCGCGCTTCGACCGCCCCCGGTCGGCGACTTAAGGAGGGTGTCGGTCTAGGGCCGGTCCGAGGACCATGACGTCGCTCCCCGAGAAGGCCGAGGCGTTCCGCGCGCTCCACCATGGCGTTCATCCGCTCGTGCTCCCGAACGCCTGGGACGTACCGAGCGCCCGACTGTTCGAGGACGCGGGGTTCCCTGCCGTGGCGACGTCCAGTGCGGGGGTCATGGTCTCCCACGGCTACCCCGACGGGGAGGAGATGCCCCGCCGCGAACTCCTCTCGGTGGTGGCTCGCATCGCCGGCCGGCTCTCCATCCCGCTGAGTGCCGACCTCGTCGCCGGGTACGGGCGGTCCTCCCGGGACGTGAGCCGGACCGTCGAACTGGTCGTGAAGGCCGGGGCCGTCGGGATCAACATTGAGGATCTTCACCCCTCCCACGACCGTCTGTTCCGGCTCGAGACCCAACTGCGGCGGCTCGAGGCGGTCCGTCACGCGGCGGTCTCCACCGGCGTTCCGCTCGTTCTCAACGCGAGGACCGACGCCTTCCGGCATGCGACGGGAGACGAACCCGCGCGGCTCCGCGAGGCGATCCGACGGGCAAGCGCGTACCGGGACGCGGGCGCGGACTGCGTCTATCCGATGGGGCTCACCGATGCCGCATCCATCGCGACATTCGTGGACGCGCTCCGCTGCCCGGTGAACGTGATGGTGCGAAAGGGCCTCCCTCCGCTCCTCGAACTTGAGCGGCTCGGCGTCAAACGGGTCAGTTTCGGGCCGGCCGCCTCATACGCCGCGCTCGGGTTCCTGAAGCGGGCGAGTCGGGAGTTGCTCGACCGCGGTTCGTTCGACTCGCTGATCGAGGGAGCGATCACGTTCGACGAACTCAACCAGCTCGCGGTCGCACGAACGCCAACCTCCGGGTCGTAAGGGAAGGCGTCCTCACCTCGGGGGACCGACCGACGGCGCCGATCGGGTGAATGGGGCCGTCCGAATTTGAATCGGAGTCTCTTGCACCCCAAGCAAGAAGGATGGACCAAGCTACCCCACGGCCCCACGCCTTAGAGGTGGCGGTTTGACCCGGCCGACTTAGATAATGGTTTGCCCGGGACGAATACGCGAGGTCAGTGGACGAACCACCAGGTCAGGATCCCGGCGACCGCGATGATCGCGGTGTTGAGGAGCGCGAGCCAGAAGAACGCCCACAGGTCCCGCTTCCCTTCCGCCGGGGTCGTCTCGGCCGGAGGGAGCGCTCCGCCGGGAGTCGGCGTGTAGGGAGTCCGGAACGGCTCCTCGGCGCCCATCGACGGTCGCCTCGACCGGGCCGTCCTTCTTAACGGCTCGGTTCGTGCCGTCGGTCTAAGCCGCGTACCAGGGGAGGCGCGCCGCCGGTCCGGTCGGTTTCAGGACGAGCGCGTGCAGGTTCGCGCCCGCGTCGCCCGGCGCATATCCGTCCCGGAGAGCGAGCTGGTAGAGGATGAACAGCGCATCCTCGTCGGAGCGCACTCCGAGCGAACGGTGGACATCGATCCCGAAGCGGGTCGTGAGGAGCGTCAGCAGTTCCTCGAAATCGACCTGGTTCCCACCCTCGCTTGCGGCCGCCCGTCGGAACAGCCCGACCACGACCCCCGTCGAGATCGCGAGGATCTCCCTCGGCTCGGCGACCCTCAGGTGGAAGTGGGGCACGTCGTCCGACCGCGCGGGCGAGGGGACCACGAGGATCGACACCTCATGGTCGATCGCGGAACGGCCCGCGGTACGGGAGAACCGCTGCCAGGCTTCCTCGGCGGTCTCGTCGGTCGGGACCACGAAGATCGCTCGCCGCTGGGACGGGCGGGCCCCCCGGACCCCGGCGACCCAACGCTCGATGCCCGCCTCGACCTCCGACGGTTCCCCGGCGGGAACGAAGACCGGGAAGGTGCGGCGGGGGACTCCGGCCTCCTGCACCCAGAACGACGGCTCGACCGCGTGCTCCCGGCGCGGGTTCGAGACCTTGGAGAATCCGAGTTTCTTGAGGACGTTCTCGGCGTCGCGCTGCCGGTCCGGCGTCGCCGCGCCCGAAGAGGAATCGACCATCTTCCCCGACCAGAAAGGTCCCCGAGATAAGGGTAGCGAGTCCTCCGCAGGAATCGGACCTAGAGGACTCCCGGGACTCCGGCCCGGAGCAGCGGGACGTTCGCGACGAGGGCGAGGACCACCCCGAGGAGGTACGGCCCGGAGAAGAGGAACCCACGGCGCGCCGATTGGGGAGTGACGGCGCGCCAGAGCGGGCTCGTCATCACGACGAACAGGACGCCGAGTCCCGCGAGCACGGCCAGGATCGGCCACGCGACCGCCCCCGTCCAGCCGATCGCGAGGGCCGCCGGCACAAGGAGCGCCGCCGAGACCACGACGACCTTGCCGGAATACGGCACGTCCTCCATCCGGGGGAGCATCGGTAGGTTCGCGCGAGCGTAGTCGTCCCGGAGGAGGAGGGCGAGGCTCCAGAAGTGGGGCGGAGTCCACAGGAAGACGAGCAGCGCGAAGGCGAGCACGCCCGGAGTCCAAGCGCCGACCGCCGCAGCGCTCCCCGCGAGCGCGGGGGCGCTCCCCGCGAACCCTCCGATCACGATGTTCCAGCTCGATCGGCGCTTGAGCCAGAACGTGTAGAGGCCGACGTAGGTGATCCCGCCAAGGAAGATGGAGAGACCGGTGAGCAGGTTCAGGAAGACCGAAGCGGCGCCGATCCCGACCGCGAGCAGCACGAGCCCGACCACCGCGACGTTCCAGCCCCCAAGGACGTGCTCGTTCGCGAGCGGACGCCCTTGGGTTCGCTTCATCCGGCGGTCGAGGTCCCGGTCGAGGTAGTGGTTGAGCATCGCCGCGCCGGCGGAGGCGGAGGCGCCGGTCACCACGAGGATTCCGAGTCGGACGAAGTTGACCGCCAGGGGGGCGGCGAGCAGGAAGCCGCCGACGGCAACGAGGCAGATCAGCATCGTGATCCCCGGCTTCGCGAGCGGGAGATAGTCCGCGGGGCCAAGCGGATGGGCGAGCGACGAGCCCGCGGGTTCCGCCGACGACGACGCCTCCACGACGGTCCCCCGGCGGAGCGCCCCGGCGCCCATAGATTAGCCTTGCCGGGGCGCGTCGAACGGAGAGCGGGACGTTCGCCGGGACTCGTTGTCGAAGGAGGACGGGGCCGAGGACGGCCGGGGAGCGTTCTCGTCCGTCGCCCGACGAGCCCACTCGATCCAGCGCCGTGGGAGCTCGCGCAGATTCGATAGAAGGACGAGGATCAAGAGGACCCCGAAGAGCGCGGTGGCGACCGCGAGGTGCACGAGGACGAGGTCGACCATCAGCTGGCTCTCGACGACGAGTGCCCCGAGCAGCGCTTCGGTCACGACGAGCCCGAGCGCGACGAGCGCGATGCCCAGAAGGACGCGGCGTTGCCGCTCGTAGGCGATGCCGAGGAGCGCGAGGACCAATATGGCGCTCGAGAGGAAGAACGCGCTCACCCGGTGACTCCATTCGAGGGCGACACCTCCCTGGAACGCGGGAAGGTAGTTCCCGTTCCCGAAGCACGAAGGCCAGTCGGGGCAGGCGAGCCCACTGTCGCTCGCCATCACGTTGCCGCCGAGCAGGATCGTCGTGTAGCAAAGCACGGCGGAGACGATCGCCGCGTACCGGAAGAGGTCGTGTCCGCGCATGGTCCTCCCCGCCTAGGGCCCCTCCGTCCCGGCGGCCGAGGGGATCGGCGTCGGCACGCGAACTGGTGCGGGCGCCGCCACGGGCCCGGTCATCTTCACCGCGAGTTCCTCGCCCCACGGGTCGTCCGCGGTGACCGGGTCGCCCGCGTAGTAGCTATAGACCATGTTGAAGGCGAACACGAGCTGACCGATGCCGATGATGAGCGCGCCGAGCGAGGAGAGGAAGTTCAGGAACTGGAAGTTCCCGGCCCAGAGGTAGTCGTAGACCCGTCGGGGCATCCCTTCCGCACCGAGGAGGAACATCGGGAAGAGGAGGAGGTTGATTCCCACGTACGTCAGGACGAAATGCACCTGGCCGAGCGCCTGGTTGTACCAGCGACGCGTGATGATCGGGAAATAGAAGTAGACCCCGGCGAAGATCGCCATCAGGGTCCCGCCCAAGATGACGTAGTGGAAGTGGGCGACCACGAAGTACGTCCCGTGGTAGAGGTAGTCGATCGGGATGGACGCCAGCATCAGGCCGGAGAGACCGCCGATGACGAACCCGGTGATGAACGCCACGCAGAACCACATCGGAACGGCCATCCAGATCCGGCCTCCCCAGAGCGTCGCGACCCAGTTGAACGTCTTGACCGCGCTCGGGACCGCGATC
>CAZCNZ010000052.1:0-2812 GCA_964500245.1 uncultured Thermoplasmatales archaeon
CCGGCGAACCGCACGTGGGGACCGCTCCGATCGTTCTCGAACTGGGGGATCGTGGAGTCGTACGAGGTCGATGCGTCCGGCGCCGGGGGGGTGGTGCTCGCCCTCATCGCGCCCGCCTTCCTCGTGGGGACGTCCACGCCCGAGCAGTTGGTCGCTTTCAACCTCACGACAGGGGCCGTGCTCTCGAACGTGACCGTCGTCGGTCTTTCCTCGCTCCTCTCCCTCAGCGCGGGCGGCGGATACGCCGTGGCGAAGAGCGTCTCGGGGAACTACTCGGTCCTCGATTACGCGGCCGGCTCGGTGGTCCCGGTCTCCGTCAGCGTCCCGGTCAATACCTCGGTGAACTCCGAGAACTTCGTTGCCGGCACGGCCGGCACGTTGCTCATCCTCTACCGCGAGCCCACGACGACCGAGATCGTGCTCTACGACCTCGCCACCGACTCCGTGGTCGTCTCCAAGGTGCTCGACCAGACCATCCTCGAGGCGAGGGGGCTCTACGCGTCCGGCACCTACTACCTCTTCGTGCGGTCGAACGCGGAGATCTTCGGCTGGACGGAATCTGGAGGGATGTTCCAGAACCTTTCGTCGTTCGCGATTCCCCACCTCGAGGAGTTCGGACTCGTTCCGGTCGGCTCGGCCCTGCTCGTCTACGCGCTCTCGACGAACGGCAACACGACGGCGCCGATCGTCACCCTCTCCCTCGAGGAGGTCAGCGCGGCGCTCCCGGCAACGCCGGGTCGTCCGGCCCCGCCGACGCCGACCCCGCTGCCACCCCCTCCGCCCACGATCACGACCATCACGAAGTCGACTCCCAACACGATGCTCTACCTCGAGTACCTCGGGATCGCGGCCGCGGCGGTGGTGGTGCTGCTCGCGGTCATCGCGGTCGTGGGCCGGAAGCGTGGAGGGTCGCCTCCCAGCGCGGGCGGTGAGTCGCCTTCGACGTCTCCGTCCCCACCCCCGGAGAACGCCCCCTAAGGAGGATGGTCGGGTGATGCGCAAGGTCGACGGTCGGCTCGCCTTCGCGGTCGTGGCCGCCGTCGCACTGGGCCTTCTGGGGTCGTCCCTCGCATTCACCCCCGTTGCGTCGCACTCGGTCCTGCCGGCGGAGCACGGCGCGCCTTCGGCCGCCGCCCGCCCGGCGGCGGAGGCGGCCAAGGATCTGCTCGCTTCGGCGAAGGGGACTCCGCTGCCTCCCGCGGGCTCGGGCACGTGGATCAACGTGACGAAGAGCGGCACGAACGCCTCTCCTCCCGCCGCGCTGTGGAACTCGGTAGCGTACGACCCCGCCGACCAGGAGGTCGTCGACTTCGGAGGGTGCACCTATTGGGAATGCTCGGACAACCTCACGTGGGTGTTCTCCGACGGGATCTGGACGAACGTGACCGACCCGAACGCTTCGCCCCCCGCGCGCATCGGGGCGAGCATGGATTACGACGCGAACATGGGCGGGGTCCTCTTGTTCGGAGGGGTCGGCACGTTGGGCTACCTCAACGACACCTGGCTCTTCAGCGGCGGACGATGGACCAACCTCTCCTGGCTCGGCCCTGCGCCGCCCGCCCGCATCTTCGCCAGCATGGCGTTCGACCCGGACCCCGCGGAGAACGGTTCGGTGCTGTGGGGCGGCTACAACGTGGACATTGGCTACCTCAACGACACCTGGATCTGGGAGTCCTGGTCCGGCTGGGTGTTCCAGAACATCTCGGGTGCTCCCCCAGTGGCGGACGCCACGTCGATGTACTACGACCCGACCGATTCGGCGATGGTGCTCTACGGGGCCGGGTTCACGAGCTCGACGTGGGAACTCTACGCCGACCAGTGGTGGCAGGTGAACACCCCGGCACCGCCTTACCGCAGCGCGGCCGGCATGGTCTACGACCCGACGAACTCCGCCCTGCTCCTCTTCGGAGGCGTCAACGGCTCGGTCTACCTCAACGATGCCTGGGAGTTCACGGGAGGCACCTGGTCCGACATCACCGCCGCGCTGGGAACGGCTCCGGTCGCCCGGGAGTTCCCCGGCCTCACGCTGGACCCGACCGGGACCGTCCCGTTCCTCTTCGGCGGGACGAACGCTACGACCGACCTCAATGACTCTTGGGCGCTCACCACCCTTCCGGTCTCTTCGATCGGCGCCACCCCCTCTTCCACCGAAGTCTCGGTCCCGGTGACGTTCACTGCGACCGTGGGAGCCGGAGTGGCTCCCTACGTCGCGACCTTTTCTTTCGGAGACAACGTCTCGACACAGGTGACCGGCGACGGCCCGACCCTCGAGACGACACATGCCTACATCAACCCCGGCACGTACGACGCGTCCGTCAACGTCACCGACTCGGTGGGGCTCACCACCAGTGCGACCATGACCCCACCGGTGACGGTCGGGGCGGGTCCCGCGATCAGCGCTTCCGCGAACCCTTCGACCGTCGACGTAGGACAGGCGGTCACTTTCACCGCGACCGCGACCTCCCCCGGAGCGGCCCCGATCACCTACGCCTGGGCCTTCGGGGACGGCACGGAAGGCACCGGCGCCTCACCGACGCATTCGTACGCGACCGCCGGCACCTTCGGGGTGGCGGTCGTCGGCACGGACTCGGACGGAGTCGAAGCGAACTCGAGCCTGTTCGTCCTCGTGGTCCCCCAGCCGACCCTCTCGGTCGGCGATAACCGCTCCTCAGCGACGGTCTACGAGCCGATCTCGTTCTACGCCAACATCTCCGGCGGCACCGGCCCGTACCGATTCGCCTGGAACTTCGGGGACGGCAACTCGAGCACCTTCCCCTCGCCGTTCCACGTCTTCACGACGCCCGGAAACTAC
>CAZCNZ010000053.1:0-12396 GCA_964500245.1 uncultured Thermoplasmatales archaeon
GTCGCGAGTCGGCTAACAATGTTCAAGTAAGCGTGCTCGGGTCCGGGTGCCGCCTATGCCCGGGCAGAAGGAGAAGGCGGCCGACCTCCCCTCGGAAGGACCCGAGGGCGAGGAGCCGGTCCACCTCGTCGAGCGGATCGAGGAGGAGCTCGACCTCCTCGCACGCAACGTCGACATCCTCGAGAAGCTCGCGAACAGCCCGCCCATCGGGATTATCCGGTTGAGCGAGGCGCTGCGCCTCCCCATTCACAAGACCCGGTATTCGCTCCACCTTCTCGAACGAGAGGGGGTCATCCAGCCGTCCGCGGACGGGGCAGTGATCACCGACAAGTCGAAGGAGTTCTGGGCGAACCTCAATCAGTCGCTCGCGCGGATGTCCGCGGTCATAGAACATCTCAAGCAACGTGCCGTCGAGCACGAGAACCGGCCGCCGTCGAGCCGGAAAGGCTATTAGCGCGATGTCGGCTCGGCACCCTCGGTGCCGCCGTAGCTCAGCGGTAGAGCGATCGGCTGTTAACCGAAAGGTCAGCGGTTCGAAAGGGCGACGGTGCGTTGCCGTGACCCCCAAACTCCGCTCGGCGGCGCCTCCTCTTCACCGCCGTCGGTGGGCCCGTAGCTTAGTCCGGTCCAGAGCGACCGGCTCATAACCGGTCGGTCGACGGTTCAAATCCGTCCGGGCCCATCCCCCCGTGCGGGTCGCGCGTGCCCCCTCTCCTTGCCACGGGGTCCCGTCGTCAGGTCTATATCCGCGCGGGAGCGAACGGTCGGTCAATGCCATCCGGTCGCGTCCCTCAGCGTGGGAGGTTGACGTATCGCAGGACGACAGTCGCCGACCTTCCCCTTCTCGTCGACCAACGCCACCGGATGTGGTCCGAGATCGGAAACCGCACGGAGGCCGAGATCACGGAGCACGATGCTCGCTACCGTCCGTGGGCCCGAGCGCGTCTCCGTTCGCGCGAGCTCGTCGGCGTGGTCGCCGAAGCGCACGGCAGTGGCGCAGTCGGGAGCGGGCTCGTCTGGTTCCGGCCCGACCAGCCCCGTCCCAAACTGCCTACGCTCATCAGTCCGTACATTCTCTCGATGTACACCGAGCCCGCCTGGCGCGGCCGCGGGGTGGCGAGCCGCATCGTCCGGGAGCTCCTCGTCATCTGCCGCGAGCGCGGCTTCCCCAACGCCGAGCTGCACGCGTCGCGGTTCGGCCGGCGATTGTACAAGCGGATCGGCTTCGACCGGACGTGGGAGATGCGGATCTGGCTCGACCCCCGATACGCTCGCAAGAAGAGTCCCGCGTCACCGCGGGGAAAGAAGGGGAAAAGGTTGGACCGGGTGCGCTAACCGCACCCGCACCCACCGGAGCCGCACCCGCAGCCGCCGCCTTCCGCCCCGTGCTCGTGGCTCGAGGGGGCCGGTGCGTTCGGCGCGGTGATCTTGAATCCGGAGGCGTTCAGGTCCTGGACGTAGTCGATCCGCGCCCCGTTCAGGAGATCGGCGGAAAGGTCGTCGACGACGATCGAGAAGCCGTCGACCTGCACGACCTGGTCGCCGTTCCGGGGCTTGTCGAACGCCATCCCGAACGAGGGCCCGCCACCGCCGCTGCCGCATCCCCCCGAGCCGCAGCTGCAGCCGCTTCCGCAGCCACCGCCACCGCTCGACTGAAGGTAGACGCGGACGGCCATGCCGGGCTTCTGGCTCTTGATGAGGTCCCGGACCTGGTCCTGCGCCTCTTTGGTGACTTCCAATTTGATTCCCACTTCACTATCGCTCATGCCTGGGGCCCTCCTTGCCTACCCCGAATGGACCACAAAGGGTGACCTATAAATCAGCGATGTCGCGCCCGAAGGAACTTCTCCGAGGACGTCCCCTTACGCCGAGAACGACTTCCCGCACGAGCACGTCGCCTTCGCGTTCGGGTTGTAGATCTTGAACCCGGACGCCTCGAGGCCGAGCAAGAAGTCGACCTTGACGCCCTCGAGGAGCGGGGCGCTCGCGTGGTCGACGACCACCGTGAGCCCTCCCTCCCGGAAGGCGACCTCGTCTCCCGACTCTTGCTTGTCGAACGACATCCCGTAGGTGAGCCCCGAGCAGCCGCCTCCCTGGACATAGAGCCGCAGGGCCGACCCGGGCTTCCCCTGCTTCTCCATGATCTTCAGCACCTGGTCCCGCGCTGCGGAGGTGACCTCGACCGCGACCATCGTTCGCCGTTCCGCCAAAACCAGTCCGGGCCGGCGGATAAAGCGTTGCTTTCGGCCGGGAAACCCCCCTACCGGCTGCGGAGGGGCTTATCTAGATGGGCGGTGTGCGCGCCCCGATGTGCCGTCTCTTCGGGGTTCTTTCGGTCCAGGCCGAGTCGGCGGAACCGTGGCTGGTGCACGCGGACCGCTCGCTGCTCGCCCAGTCGAACGTTGACCCCGAGCGCGCCCAGAAGGACGGCTGGGGGATCGGCTGGTTCGTGAACGGGGGGCGCGCCCATGTCGAGAAGGGCGCACGCGGTGCGTTCTTGCCGGAGGAGCGAGAGCATTACCTCCGCGCGGCCGCGGAGGCCCGGGGACCGCTCGTCCTCGGCCACCTGCGGCACGCGAGCAACCCGCTCAAGTTGCCCTACGAGAAGCTGATCGCGCTCGAGAACTCCCAGCCGTTTGAGAACCACACCACGCTCTTCGAGCACAACGGGGCGATTTCGTTCCCGGTCGAGACCCGGCCGTTCCTCGGCGTCCACGAGTCGAAGGTCCGCGGCGTCAACGATAGCGAAGTCCTGTTCTGGCTCCTCTACCGGAACACCGAGGAGACCGGGGACCCCCTGGTCGGCTACGTCCACACGGTGGAAGACTTGGTCCGGGTCTGGGAGGGGCTTAGGAAGCCGGCGATCCCGCCGTTTTCGGGGTTGAACGTGCTGTTCACCCGGAACCCCGACGAGCTCTGGGCGTTCTGTCTCTGGACCGGGGACCACGGCACCGGTCTCTTCGACGAGCACCGAAGGTACTACGAGATGACCTACCAGTCGGTCGCGCACCGGGTGATCGTCGGCTCCGAGCCGTTCGACGGCGAGCCGGGGGTCTGGAAGTCGTTGCCGAGCGGCACCTACCTCCACGCCCACCGCGGCGACCACCATGTGGACGTGACGGTCGGGAAGATTCCGCTTCCGACCGCGCTCGAGATCCGCCCGCCCCCGCGCTGACCGACCGGGGCATGGCGCTCATCCCCTCGGTGGGGCGACCGTGACGAGCGAGCTGCTCTCCGGCCCCGACCTCGGGGCCGGGTACCTCCATCAGCTGTCGCTCGACCGGGACGGGGAGCGGACGTCGATCACGTATCACGCGCAGGACGGGGGCGCGGACGCAAACGGGCCGCCCAAAGGGCCGCTCGACGTCTTCGGGTTCGTGCACCCGCTCACCCCCTGCATGTTCGGGGGCCCGCGGTGCTGGCACCGTCGGTTCCTGCTCACCTTCCAGGATGTCCCCCGGGCGCGGCAGGCGTACAACCGGAACCGGTTCGTTCTCCAGACGATGGTCGACCAGGTCTACGATTCGGTTCCCGCGCGAATCGATGCGAGCCTCGAGGAGGTCGTCCGACGCGTCGCGACGCCTCTCGCGCAGGACCACCTCGACTGGTACATCGGGGGCTCGACCGCCGCATGGCTTCTCGGCGCTCGACTCGCTCCGCACGACTTGGACCTCGGGACGACACGAGCCGGCGTGGACCGGATCGCCCGCCTTCTCGCCGAGTACCTCGTCGAGCCGATTGCCGCTACGGATTGGCCGGGGGTCGGCATCGTCCGGGGGGCCCGCGCCTTCGTGGGAACGTTCCAAGAGGGAGCGCGGGTGGAATGGTCCGTCCCAATCGAACCTCGGGCCCCGGTACCGTTCGACGAGTGGGGCGGAAAGGTGGAAGGGGTACGGCTGACGGATGCCTCCTTCGAGGGCCGGATGCTCCGTGTCACCCGCCCGGAGTACGCGCTGGTCCGAGCGTACGAGAAGGACCGCGAGGTCGACGGGGCTGCGATCGGCGAGGTCGTTCGTCGCCTCGGCCCCGACGGGGTCCTCCTCGACGCGCTCCTGGCGCGCTCTCGCCTATCCGCTTCCCGTCGTCAGGAGGTCCGTCGGCGGACGCTCGGTGAGTTTCTGGGATAGCCGACACGCGGCGCCGGTCGTTTCCGCTGAAAGCGTACCTTCATAGAGCCCGGCCCGGAGGCCCGAGGGATGCTCGCTCCGACGACGGTCGCCGTACCGGAACACCTCACCCCCCACGACCTCGTCACGTATTTCCGATGCCCGCACGAGATGGAGCTCTCGCATGCGATGCACGCCCAACGGCTGACCGGGACGCTCGGGCCGGTGCGCACCCCCCTCGACGTCGTGCCCCTGCGGCAATCCCCGCTGTTCTCTCCTCCGCTCGGCCAGATCACCGTCAACGAGGGCCGGCTCGACCTGTTCGACGACGGCGACCAACTGGTCTACGAGGACCCGGGGGAGGACGACCTACCCATGCTCCTGCCTCCCGACCGCGTCCAGATCGACCCGAAGTTCGCGAACGGCCACACGACGCTCGTCGATGCGGAGTGGGGATTCGCCGGCCGCCCCGACCTTGTAGTCCGGCGAGGAGACGGTGGTCTCTTCCCGATCGAATACAAGGAGACCCATCTTTTCGGGGGGTACCACCAGGCGCACGGCCGTCTCTTCGACACCATCCAAGCGATCGCCGAATGTCGTCTCGTGGAGGTGACCTTCGGACGGCGGCCGGCCTTCGGGGTCGTCCTCTACGGTGACGAATCCGGGGGCGGCGTGAACGAGGGGTGGGTGCAGATCCCCTACGGAGACGCCGAATCCCGCTGGCTCAAGGTGGCCCTGGACCAGGTTCGTCAGGACCGGACCCGGGCGCCGGTGCCCGCGTTCCGAACCTGCGCGAGTTGCGAGCCGAACTCGGAAGGGTACTGCCGTTTCGCCGCCGCTCGGTACGAGGGCCCCCATCACCACCAAGCGTTCCTCGCGACGCGCCGTCCCTAGTTCCGGACCCCGAATCCTAGCCGAGCGATTGCCCTCACCACGGCAAATCCGGTCGGCGGGTAATGCCATCAGCCCCGGAGAACTGAGTGGCCGTCGCGAGGTTCGGGTCTCGATGCCCCCACAGAGAATCCCTTGGGTGATAGTCGGCACCGCCCTCGCAGTGCTCATCGTGGTGGGATCGTTTGGCTGGCAGCTGCCTCCGGCTTCCCGGTCGCCGAGCTCTCCGGCCAAGTTTCCGGTCGTGCCCATATCCTTGGAAGGCGCTAACGGGTCGGCCATCTCGCTCGAGGCCGGCTTTCTCGGAGTCAATCTTCGTGCGGACGAACCGTTCGCGTCTTCGGACGGTGCGCATCTGAATGCCACTGGAGTCCGTCTGGTCCGGTACCCCGGAGGCGGAGACGGTGACCGGTTCGACCCACTCGCGGGCGACGACCAGGGGGCCGTCTACAACGACGCCGGTCAGGCTACCATCGCGAAAACGTCCCTGAGCACGTTCGTCACTTGGTGCGTCTCGGTGTCGTGCTCCTCCATCATCACCCTGCCGGCGGAGATCGACAACGCCTCGACCGCGCTCTCGATCGTGAATTACACGGAGGGTACCCTCGGGTTCCATCCGACGTACTGGGAGATTGGGAACGAGCCGAGTCTCTGGGACCACTTCGGGATCCCGTGGGGGGAGTGGAACGTCTCCCAGAACGACACCCCGACGCCCGGCGCGTACGCGAAGGTCGTCCAAACGTACGTGCGTGCGATTCGGTCCGTCGACCCGACTACGGGAATCGTGGGTATCGGTGGGATCGGCAAGGGAGCTTCGGAGGTCTCCGAGTGGTTCACCCCCACGATCGAACTCAATGGACCGAATCTGTCGGCGATGGCGATCCACGTGTATCCGGCGGGCTCCGGCTTCCCTTCCGGAAACCTGAGCGCTTGGTTCGGATCGCTGTGGGGAACGACCGGGCTGCCGTCGCGGGTCGCGAGCGCCGAGTCCGTGATGGAGACCGATTGCCCTCAGTGTCATCTCTCGCTGCTCGTCGATGAGTTCCAGACCGGCACGGGGCTGTCGCCCGCCACGGCCCTCTCCGGTGGATACTTCGCCACCTACCTGGCCACCGAGCTCGTGCAGGCGCTGCCGCTTCCCGTGACCAGCATGGACTACTACGTCTTCGAGGCGGACAGCGAGGGGGCGTGGTTCAACTCCACCGGGGCGAGTTCCTCAGCGTACTCGCTGTACCTGGGCCTGCGCACGTACCTGGGTCCGTGGGCGGTCCAGATGGAAGTAGGGCCCTCCGTGCGGGGCGTGGTCGCGGCCGAGGGCGGCTCTTCGTCGGGTTCCATGACCAGCCTACTCCTCGCCAACGCCAACAGTACCACCGGCGTCGAAGTGAACCTCACCTCGATCTATCCGGACGCGGCTCAGGGAGACGCATGGACATTCGATGGGTCGTCAAGCCAGCCCTCGGAGGCGGCCCTGGGGGCCGCGGGGGCGGAGGATTGGGTCGTGCCGCCCGCGAGTCTCGTGATCTTCAACGGTCTCGGGCTCTCGGTTTAGCGCCCGGGTCTCTTGAGTCTCCCAGTAAACTGCGCGCCGCACCTGCCTGGCGGCCCGTGACCGTCAGACGTACTCTCGAAGTGCCTGCGGACCGAGTAGCCCGAACGCCTCGAACCGGAACGTCTGCTTGATCACGTTCGCGATTGGGAAGAACGGGATCCAGGGAAGGACGTCCTTTCGATCCATCCGCACTAAGAACAGGCCGAGCGGCACGGCCCTTATCCCGATTGCCAGCGCGAACAGGACCGCCGTGTCGAGGAGCGCGGGAACCCCGAGGATGACGATTAGGAGTGCGAGATAGAGGTAGACCAGGCTGCGCACTCCCGACCGAACGAACATGAGGAGCCAGAAGAACACGGCGAGGCCGGCAAATTCGGGGGACGGCCCGACCAGCGCTGGATAGTGTTGGCCGTTGGCCATCAGAATCCCCCGGGCCCACCGCACCCGCTGTCGGCGCAGGCTGTCGTAGTTCCCCGGCACATCCTCGTAGGCCAGCGCCCGGAACTCGATGCGGACCTGGTAGCCGAGACGCTGGAGACGGATCGCGATCTCCGTGTCCTCCCCGTTCCACGGGACGTAGCCTCCGATCGCGACCAGGTCCTTCCGCCGGAACGCGGAGAATAGGCCGTCGATCACCTCGGCCGAGCGCGTTCCCATCCCGGCCGGTCGTAGGAAGTAATGGTTCCAAGCGATCTCGAGCGCCCGCAGCTTGCGCGTCCACCCGTTCCGCTGCCGAGGAACGATGGCCCCTTGGGCACCGCCGACCTCGGGGTCGGCGAAGTGCGGGATCAGGGCGGCAAAACCGGGGTCGTCCGAGATGAACGTGTCGCCGTCACACCGAATGACGATGTCCCCGGTGGCGACCGCGAGCGCCCCGTTGAGCGCGTTCGATTTTCCTCCGTGGGGAAGGTCGACGACCACTCCACGGGCGTGCTCCAAGCGGGCGATCGCCCCGCGCGCGAGCTCGAGAGTCCGGTCCTTCGACCCGTCGTTCCCGACCACGATCTCGACCGAACCGGGGTACCGCGAGGCCGCCCGGTCGGCGTGACGGATTGTCTCCTCGATCCACTCCTCCTCGTTGAAGGCCGGGATGAGGATTGAAACGGGAGGGTGGAACTCCTCGACCGAGGGAACTGGGCGCTTGCGCAGCTCGCGGAAGTAGACGGGCCGACTGAGGGCCGCGAACGTCGTCAGGGTGGTGATCGGGAGGAGAAGGAGCAGCGTGAACACGAAGACTAGGCCATGGATGCGCAGGAAGTAGACGACCCCGAGAAGAGTCGCGACCGACAGCGCGAGGGCCAAGAGGCCCAACCCGAAGAACCGGCCGATGGCCGCCCGGTCGCGGGCGAACTTCGGCTCGAGACGCTGGGGAACCGGGAGGAAGATCGTGCAGAAGATCAGCATCGCGAGGAACAGGCCGCCCGTGAACGCGCGCACCACCAGCGCGAAATCGCGGAGCGTCGCGCCGGGGACGGTGAAGAAGAGCGCGTCAATGGTCAGTTCGACGAAGACATAGGTCACGACGACCGAGAGCGCGAGTCCCCGACGCCGGCGCGGAATCGCGGATCTCGGGTTGAGAAGGCCGGTCGCGACCGCGAACGCCGCCATTCCGGCAAGGTACATCGGAAAGATGAAGTCGGGCACGACCGGCGTCGCGATGCTGACGGTGAACACCCCTGGCCAGGGGAGGGGCCAGTAGAGGAACGCACCGAACTTCGCCACCAGCTGGTCGTAGCGCGTGAACAGGGTTGGATAGTAGTAGAGCAGAAGGACTGCGACGACAGCGAAGGTCACGGTGAGGACGACCACGAAGGTCCGAACTCGGGGAAGCGGCAAGGCGGGATACTTCCCGGCCCCCCGCATTCGAACGACATCAGTCCGGTCGGCCCGGTACAACCGGACCGGAACGGCATCCGTCCTATCGGGTCCCAGGTCCGAGGTGGAAGGTGCCTCTTCGCTTCCGTTGCCCACGATAATAATCGGCACCGTACCAGAGCTGTCCGTAGTCGCGTGGTGCCGAAACGCTTCGAACACCGCGTAGACCAGCGCTCCGAGCACAGCCCCCACGAGGATTCCGCCTAGGGGCAGGTCGAGGCCGCTCAGCCATGCGTAGAGGTGGGTGAGCAGCGGAGGCCACGCAACGGCAGTCAATCCGGACCTCGTGTTCCACCGCCCCTTGACGCCCCGTTCAGGGGGACCTTTCCGAACGACGGCGGCGTCGGGCAACGCTGAGCAGCGTGAAACTCCCCCATCCTGCGAGGGCGGCGATGGCCGCCACTCCGAGCGCGCGCGCTCCAAGATACCACGCGCTGAACTTGATCGGGGGGAGGCCATCGTGGACGAAGCTGACCGAGATCGCGATCGGGGTGGCGGACACGGTCAGGTTCCCGTGCGACGGATTTGGATAGAAGCCCGACGGGGCCACGATGTCGAACGTGTACGACCCGTTCGGCAACTCGAACGTCTGGAGTTCGCTGACCGAAGCATTCGTCACGGAGGAGAGGCGAACGGTCCAAATCGCGTTCCCGGGGAGGCCGCTCGCCTGGAACGCGACCGGGAACATCGCCCGGGTGAAGACGATCCGGATCGTTTCGCCCGCGCCCGACACGTGCGCGAGACCGGCGCGTGCGTGCGGAACGAAGTCGGCGGAGTCCTCGATCAGGTACGCATACGTGCCGTTCGCCAGCACCGCGGTGGTCCAGGTGCCGTTCGAATAGACCGGGTCGTTGTCGAGCATGACCCACCACGTCACGTTGGCCCAGAGCCCCGTCTCGGTCCAGTGTACGGCCCAAGACGTCTGCCGGGCGACGTAGGTGATGGACACGTCGACCGCGCTGCCGTTCACGACGAACCCCGACCGGTCGTAGTTCGCGCGCAGGCCGACCGGGCTCGAGACCTGGAAACCGTAACTGCCGTTGATCTCGAGGAAGACGAGCTCGGTGCCCTCGGTCGATTGCGTGTCGTTCCGAACGGTCACCGACCAGAAGGTCGCGGCCGGCAGTCCCACCTCCTGGAACGTGACCGCGTAGGTCGTCCCGGGCGGAGTGAGGGCGATGAACCGGACGGAAACATTGACCGGCGCCCCTTCGACGGTGACGGAGGAGTTGGTCGGGACCGAACGGTATCCGGAGACCTTACCGACCTGGAAACCGTAAGTCCCGTTCGTAACGTTGAACTCAATCGAGCCAGTCGAGGACGAGTTCGTCTGGCCCCGGACCGTCACGGACCAGTTCGTCCCGATCGGGAGCCCGACCTCGTTGAAGGTGACGGGATAACGTTGCCCCGGAGGGGTCTCGTGTTGAAATGAGATGGCGACCTCGGTCGAACTCCCCGAGACGTTGAAACTGCCGGCCACGGGATGCGCACGGAACGCTGGGGGTGGGACGATCCGGAAACCGTAGCTGCCGTTTGCGAGAGCGAACTGGATGACGGACGTGGAGGAGGTGTACGTGGTCCCGCGGACGACCACCGACCAGTCGGTCCCGTCGGGTAGGCCGGACTCGGCGAACGTGACCGCGTATGTCGGGTCGAAGATCGCCTTCTCGGTAATCGGACCGGCGGGAAGAATCTCTGCGGGGTTCGAACTCCCGTTGAAGCTGCCGTCGCCCCAGCCGAACCAGTGGCTGAACCCGAAACCGGGGGCGGCGCTCGCGGTCAGGGTGACGGGGACGCTGGCGTTCGCCCAGCCCGGAGACGGGGTGACAATGCCGGCTCCCACCGGCTCCACGACCAACGTGAGAATCCACTGATCGGCGAACGGTATGAGGTGCACCGACGGCGTCGAGCCGACGGACACGGTGCTGGGAGGGAACGGTTCCGCCCGCTCCCGGGGCGACCCGGTGATCGGGAGGGGTGGCGCACTGGTCGGGTACGTCCCGGCGGGAAGGAACAGGGTGAGATTCGACTCTTCCGAACTCGAAAGAGCGCCGTTGACGTCCACAAACCATCGGTTCTCGGAGACCGCGCTCAGGTTCAGGCCGACCTCGTCGAACTCGAGAGGGGCTCCCGGGCTCCCGGATGGGTACGCTTCGAGGAGAACGAGGCTTTGTGGAGGGAGCGTGAAGGTCGACGGGAGTCCGGCCGGATCGAAGCTGGCCACGGGCTCCAGGGTCGAGTTGTTCTCCCAGGTCCATACCTCGGTGGGCGAAGTGGAGGCGATGCCGGGGAGCTGCGGAGTGAACGTGACGGTCTCCGTGAGATTCGTGTTCACCACCAGCAGGTCGGCCCGGTTCCCGGCCGTGGGGTCCACCGAGGCGATGGCGTACGTCGTGACGTTGGGCCAGGTCTGGGCCGACGAAGTCATGTTCGCGGGATAGACCTCGGTTCCGAGACGGCCGAGGATCGATGCGTAGAGCGCGTAATCGGGCCGTTCGCTCCCGTTCAGTGCGAACCAGGAGTTGTTCGTGTCGAGGACCGTGGCGTACAGGTCGACGTTCGAGACCCGGTCGTTCATCGCCTCGGTCATCTGCGCGGCGAGGTCGAGCGCTCCGGGAAACCCCGCTTCGAAACTGCCGTAAGATTTGTGAGAAAGCCCGGAACCGATCTCCGTCAAGAAGAGCGGGATATGGCAGGTCGGGCAGGCCGCCTGGACCCAGGCGCCAATCTCGGGGGCGCGCTGGGCGATGCTGGTGGGGCCGTTGATCGCCGCGTAGAAGTCGGAGAGACTCACGACTCCCGTGGCGCTTTCGGGATACTCGTGCACCGCGATGGCCGACAGGTTCGGGCCGTTGACGAGTACGGTGTCGTTGATCCACTGAGAGTAGTCCGGGCCGGCCTTGCCCACGCCAGGAAGACCGATGATTCGGGCGGTCGGGTCGACGACATGAACCGCCGAAGTGTAGTTGTTCACTTCCCATGCATATTCCATGGGCGTCGGAGGATTGACCTTCCGGTGGGTGGCCCAGCTCGCCCATGGAATCTGCCAGTGCTTCCAGAGACCCGGTTCGTTCCCGATTTCCCAGTACGCGGGGTGGAAGCCTAGGGAGTCCTCGGTGTACTGCACCACTTGAGCCGCGTACGAAGGGCTGTCAATCTCACCGGGAAGCTGAACGATCGCCGTGCAGTTGATCGACTCGCAAAAGTCAACGAACTGCGCCTCGCTCGTCGGCGGGTTAGGATTTGCCTTGCCGCTCGTCGTGGCGTAGATCGTGTTGTTGATGGGGTCGTAGTCGTCGCCGGCGGCCGCACCTGGCCACATGAGCACGTTCGCCGGAGTCGATTGGATGAGGGCCGACTCGTCTGCGAGTAGCGGCGCGCGAGCCGATATCGTGGTCCCCCAGAAGATGCTGGGGAGGTCGTAGTAGGTCGAGTTCAGAGTCAGATTGACCGAGACGGAGGAATCGGCCGGGAGGAGTTCCCCGCCGGTGGAGTTCGCCGTTCCCCGGGCGGACTCTCCGAGCGAGACCGGGAGGAGCAGGAGCGTCACGATGAAGAGCATCAGGGCAATCGACACTGTCCCCGGGGGGCGAAGGCCGCCCCATCGCCGACGCGTCGCCCCGCCCCTCGGCCGGTCGACAGCGAAAACTTCTGGGACCTCTGACCGGCCCGCCAACCAAGAAACCACCATCGGGAAGCGAACCGTAGATTACTTGCGGGTCGGTCCTTGATAAAGCCGTCGGGGGGTCCAAGAGGTGCATAGTACCTGCCCACCTACTCACCGGCTCGGCGCTCGTCGGAGGGGTTAAATAGAAACAGCCTCTGGAAGTCGAGCCGCGCCACGGCGACGCTGTTCGGTCGGCACATGCACCCGCAGAGGCCGGGGCCTCTTCGGGGAAGGGCGAGGGTCCCTTCGCCGTGCCGGCGCGGGGACCGATGACGCCGATCACACGCGTTCTGGACGCTTGTCAA
>CAZCNZ010000054.1:0-3832 GCA_964500245.1 uncultured Thermoplasmatales archaeon
TTATTCGTTGTGGAACGGCTCTGGGGGTCTTCCGACGCAGTACAGTATCGGGTTTTCGGACTCCGTGTCCCTCACGTACTACACCATCATCCCCACGGGCACCTACCACGTCGTGTTCCTCAACCCGAGCTCGCAGCTATCCGCGACAGTCACCGTGGAAACCCTCAACGCCTCGGCAGTTGCCCACCTTCCCCCTGTTTGAACGTTGGTTCGCTCGGCTCCGGGTTCTCGGGGCTGAAGGGGTTTTCTCGGTCTCTATCCCATCGATGGTGGGAAGAGACAGCGAGCGAGTTCGAGGGGCGTAGCTACGGTCGAGACCGTAGAAACCGCCGTGTCCGGGCGGACACGGGGCAAACCGCCTTCCGGATAACCCCGACCGCGGCTACGGAATTCGTGGGGTGCTTCGGGTTTCATTGCCCCCGAGCGAGGACATCTGTCACCTGAGTCGGTCGGGTGGTGGTTTCTAAGAATTCTGTCGCCATACCCCCTGCTCGATGAAGCCAGGCGGTCTCGCTCGAACATCCCCTCGGTGCGCGGGGATTGTCTTCGGCATTGTGATCGCGCTACTCCTTCCGGTTGGATTCGGGATAGCGAATCCTTCAGTCGCGGCCGAACCTTCCCGGGGATTGTCTCTCTCCGATACGGGGGGATTGGGGGTGGTGGTGAAAAACATCCCGGTGCAAGGCGTTCCACTTACCCCGCTGTTCGATCCTGCTAACGGCGACCTGTACGTCCCGATTCTTAGCTCGCCGAACGTCAGCGTGATCTCTGGGTCATCGCAGTCGATCATCGCGAATGTCTCCGTCGGGCCGAATCGTGAGCTGTTTCCTCTCACTCCGGTGCTCGACCCGGCGACCGCGAACATCTATGTCCCGTACTATTACCAGAATCCCCTCAATCTCAGCCAGAGTTACCTCAATCTCAGCGTGATTTCCGGTTCGACGAACCGGGTGATCGACAACATCTCAATACCCGGAGGCACCGAACACTCGCCGACCTACGATGGTCAAAACGGAGAGCTCTACGTGCTCTCGGGGCTGAACGTCACGGTGATCTCCGGGACGTCGAACTCGGTGATCGCGTCGATTCCCCTGGGGGCCTCGGGTCCCGGAGGCTCCGGTACGCTCGAGGCCTTCGGCATCCTCTATGACCAACTGAATGGGGATCTCTACGTCGCGAACGTCTTTACCTCCAACGTGAGCGTGATATCGGGAGCGACGAACCAGGTAATCGCGAACCTCACCTCGCCGTCGCCGTGGGTGTTCGGGGGAAGCCCACCAGTCCTCGACTCGGCGAACGGCGACGTTTACCTCACGGAGTGGAATCTGACCACTGCCACCTCGAGCCTTCGCCAATCTCGCCTGGCGGTGATTTCGGGCTCGACCAATACCCTGACCGAGAACGTGTCCATCGGACCTGAACCCTACTTCTTTGGTCCCCTCGCAAATTGCAGCGGGAACGACGATCTCTACGTCTTTCAAGCGGGGGTAGGGACGAACGTGACGATAGTCTCGGGTTCGACAAACTCAGTGGTGGCCGCCCTGGAACTCCCCGGAGGCACCCTGATCGCTTCTTTTCCCACGTTCGACCCTGGGAACGGGAACCTGTACTGGGCAATGGGGGAGGCGCGCGGCCCAGGTCCAATCTTTTCGAAGAACCTCAGCGTGATCTCAGCGTCAACGAACGAGGTTCTAGGGACCATCGATGTGGGCTGGCAACCCGGTCCACCGACCTACGATAGTTCGAATGGAGACCTCTACGTTTCGACGTATCCGAACAACGTCACGGTAGTGGTTCCGGGCGGTTCCTCGGGAAGTACCCAAGCTTCCCCGTTCCCCCTGTGGAGCTACTATGCGGTTTCAGGAGGCATCGTCGTTGTCGTGGCGATTGTTGGAGGGCTGCTCTTGATTCGCTCGACCCGACGGAAGCGTCAGGCGACGGAACCCCCTCAGCAGCCATCGAACCCTCCTAGCGGTCCAACCTAGGGACGAGGGTGTGAGCATCCGCTTCCTTGGTTCGAACCGGGATTCCGTGCACTTGAGGCGGGTCTTTCGGACCACGGGAGGGCTTTGTCGGTCTGACAAGCCACTCGTCCCGCGAGTCGAATCGGTATCATAGCCCCGAGCGGGGCTACCCCATCCGACGGGCCGAAAGGGGTCCATGGGCGCCGATAGAGGCTACGCTGGGATTCCGCAGTATCGGATTCCGAGAAGGCGAATTCGACCTCGCGCGTGGTCCGGGAATGCTGGCTATCGTCTTCCGGAGGTCCCAGGTCAACCTGTGCGCTGAGATGCGGGCGAAACACATTCACGGCAAGAGGCATACCGGGGAGTGTGGAAGCCGCGAAGGTTTTCCAGCCGACCACCCAACCTCGACACCCGTACCTGATTCAAGGCGTCGTTCTCCTCGTTATCGGTTTCCTTCTCCTCTGCCTCGCCGCTGTCTTTGTGCTGGACAGCGCGGCCCTCCCCGGTGGGGTCGTGGCTTCCGACAATCTCGCCGGGATTGGATACGGCTTGCTGGGGCTCGTGGTGCTGGTCATGGGTGCTGGCTTGGTCGTTGCACGACGAAGGCTCTGGTCTAGCTCGGTTGCCTATCGACCCTGTCCCTCGTGCGGTGTGAGCAACCTCGCTGTGTCGAAGTTCTGCCACCAGTGCGGGAAGCCGATGCCTTCTGAGCTTCCGTAGAGAGAATGACACGGAGTCTGTGCTCTCGAACCCTCGAAATGACGTCTCAGTCCCAGTCCCAATAGGACACGGGAAGGAAGAGGTGCGAACCCAAGTGGGACCGCGACGGTCGAGAGCGTCGAGATCGCCATATCCGCGTGGACAAAGCGGAGAAACCCTCTCGGATAGCCCCGAGCAGGGATACTCGCCTACCCCGCCGAATGGGTGCCAAGGCTCTCGGGAAAGCCGAAATGGGTTCGAGGGCACCCCAGGGCAAGGTGCCCCCCCGCTCGAAACGCTTCGCGCGCTAAGTTGCCGTACCTGTCACCGTCACGGTGCAGGTGAACGAAACGCCCTGGGTCGCCGAGTCCGAGATCGAGAGCGTCCCTTGGTACGCGAATGTTCCGCTGGCGCCGATTGGGGTCGAGGTGCCGTAGAGGTTGTCGGTCCACGTCACTCCGGTCACCCCACAGCTGGGCGCGGAGGGCTCGGATATCGTTCCGGGGAGGGTTCCCGGGTTCGATAGGGTGAGATTAAAGACGCACGAGTCGCCGCCATTCAGGAGTCCCGCGTTGTTGATCGTAACGGTGTTCGTGCCAATGCCGCCGTAGGTGCCGTAGCAATCGGGACCGGAGGACTGCGCAGAGTCGAACACGAAGTTGGTCCATGTCAGAGGTCCGAAGGACCCCGTGCTACCGCTAGTATTCACATACGCCTGCGAGGTGAAGGCAGCAAAGCCGATCCCGCCCGCCGCCAGCGCCGCGACCATCGCCACCATGCCCATCGTCCACCGCTTTCCCACTGGATTCCTCCGCCCCTTGGAGGGGCCAAGTGCATCGATGGGGAGGGCGGTTAAGCAGATAGGGAATCTTGTGGCCAATTGGTCCGGACAAATCCGAGCAATTGTAGTCCCCGCGGATCATCTCCGGGCTAGCCGAAATCCTCGAGCCCGGGCGACCAGAGGGTCATCATAGTTCAGAGCAGGCGTCAGGGGTGGTGCATGGACAGGACCGTCCCCCGATCGGCCGGGCCCTCTCGGGGGTCGGGCCTTCTCGTGGGAACTCGGACGGGCGCACGTAATGGCACAGCACCACGGGGGCAGTAGCCCCGAGCAAGGCTACCCCATCGGCCAAGCCGAAGGGGTATCATAGCCCCGAGCGGATTCG
>CAZCNZ010000055.1:0-10610 GCA_964500245.1 uncultured Thermoplasmatales archaeon
CGCGGAACTTCACTCCCTCCATCTCGAGCCGCAGGCGTTGTTCCACGCCATCCTCCCCAGTGAGCGCGATTCGGCCCCCCGCGGCCACCACACGGTGCCAAGGCAGTCCGTCCGTTCCGTACAGGGCACGGACCGTCAGGCGCGCCGCGCCGGGGAACCCTGCCAGTTCTGCCACTTGTCCGTACGTGACTACGTTCCCTCGGGGCACGTCCGCGATCACCCGTCGCAGGCGGGAGAGCGACGATCGACGACGGTCCTGGGAAGGGAAGATAGACCGAGCGTCATCTTCTGCGGGACCACGCGATGGGGCACGTCGCCGACGGGGACTCATTTCATCCGTTCCGGGGAGGAGGACGGCTCCATGACTAACTAGATATGGCCCTCCCACGCGTTGAATCGACCACGGCAGGGCCCCCCGGGCCAGAGTGGAGTATCAGGACATGGCTGGAGTTCGGTTTCACTTGCCTCGGCGATGGTCGCGCTCTTCGAATCCCCGACAACGGTCGAGGGGAGTTTCCGACATGGTGGCCACGATCCTCATCGTGGCGATCACGGTCGTGCTGGCGGCCGTGCTCTATGTCATGATCTCCGCACTGACGCACACGACCGGAGCCGCTCCGCTCGGGTCCCAGGTCGTGTGGGGCGCTCCGATGAACGTCTCGGGAGAATCGACGCCCGGTTGCGCGACCCTCACGCACTACTGTTACCGGGTCATCTTCGAGTGGGCCGGGAGCGATCTCCGCACCTCGATTCTGACCCTGGGGCTTCAGAACGTGGCGGGACTCCCTGCCGGATGGCCCGCGAGCATGGCAGGCGCCGGAGGGACGGTCAAGATGATGGACGCGACCTCCGGGAGCGTGGTGGCCAATTACTGGGTGGCGAACTCGACGTGGCAGGCCCTTCCATTGTTCACCGGGGGCATCACCTCCGGGTTCTCGCTCGTGTTCTACGGGGGTGGGGCGGCCGAGGGAGCCCATCAGGGCCTCTCGGGTCTGGAACTCGTCGGGATTGGCATCAACGGCTACTCCGGCACGGTCCTCTCGAGCCCCTTTCCCTGAACCGAACGCGGTCCGCACGCGAAGCAGGAGACGACGGGCAGCCCGAGCGATCGCGATGGCCCGACAGCCCTCTGAGGGCGATTACGACTTCTTCTCTTCCTCGTCTCCCTTGAAGCCCTTCTTGGCTCCGGAGGCGAATCCCTTCACGCCGCCGACGATACCGCGTCCGACCTTTCCCGCGACCTCCCCGGTCTTCTCCGCCCCGTGCACCGTCCCTGCCTCGGCGCGCTGGCCGAAGGAGACGGGCCGGCCGCAGCCCGAACAGGTCTTCGCCCCTTCCGCAAGATCCGCGCCGCAACCCTCGCACTTCAAGCCGACCACCGCGGCTCCAGAACCTGACGGGGTAGTTGACCTTTGTTCGGAGTTCGCGTCGCTTGGCGGCGAGCGGGTCGGAGTTCCCTGAATCCGCCTCGTGGGCGGTCGCCTTCGACAGTTTAACGAACCCGTCGCCCTTCAGGAGCGCGTCGAGACCATGGCCACGGATTCCACCACTCCACCGCCTCCCCAGGTTACCCCTGCACCGGCAGCGCCCCCGTCTTCCAGCGTTCCGTCCGCCGTTCCCCCTCAGCCGCCGGCAATCCCGCCGGTCGTTCCGCCTCGTCGAAGGACCGGGCTGGTGGTCATCGTCATCGCCGTGGCGATCGGAGTGGTGCTGGCTGTGTTGTTCTTCGCGGGGGTTTTCAACTCCTCCGGGTCCGGTGCTGTGCCCAACGGCACTCCCTCGGCGTTCAGCTCCGCCGTCGCCGTGGCGGCCACGGAGGGTCAGAGCGCGCCCGGGGGTCCCTGGACCATCGTTGCTGGGGACGGAATCGGAATCCCCAACGGAATCACTCAGCCGAACTGGGAGTTCGTGGGATCGAGCGGATGCACGTTCACCCCCGTTCCGAGCGGCTCCAGCCAGGTCACAATCCTCGGAACGCCGTCGAGCGCGACCCCGGGGCAGGTGGCCACATGGATCTTCTTCGAGCGGAACGCCACTCAGCAGGCGATCCTGCTGGCGGCGGTCAGCAATGGACAGGCCGAGCCGCTGATCCTGGTCTCGGGGTGCAGCACGGTCAGTGATTTCGCCAGCATGGACGCGGTCTCCGCCACGGCCGACGCGGACTCGACCAGCGTCGCCGCCACCTTCGATACGCTCGGGGGGTCCACGTTCTCAACGAGTCACCCGGGGGCGACCCAGGAGTTCATCATCATCGGGGGCACCGCTACAACCCCGGGAGCGTGGGAGGTGACGTACTCGACGTGTTCCCTCACGACCACGGGGGGAGCTGGCTCCTGGCTTTCGGGGTACTTCTACGCGAGTAACGGGAACGTGCTAACGGGCCCCACCTCCGGTTCGGGAAACTGTTGAGGCGGCCTTCGAGAAAAGCCGAACGGTTCACGCGATCATGGCGACCAGTTTTTGTTCGCGCTGCGGAGCGGGAATCACCCCCGACGCAAAGTTCTGTGCGAGATGCGGGGCGGCTCTTCTTCCCGCCGGGAGCGCGGCCCCCGGTACCCCTCCCGCGTATCCTTCCACCCCGACGTACGGTGAGACCGGCTACGATTCGGGCTACGAATCGGGTTACTTCGACACAGAGGATCGACCGACCGGCGCCGGCGTCCTCTCGATCCTGGGAGGCATCATCATCCTCCTCGGAGGAATCGCCGAGATGGCCCTCGGCTCCGCGGTCTCGAACGCGACCCTGGGGGCGGCCGGTAGCGGCATCATTGGGCTCGGTGCCCTCGGGTTCCTCATGGGCTTCCTCATCCTGATCATCGGCATCCTGTTGCTGACCCGGTCGGAAAGTACCGGCACGTACGGGATCCTCGTGATCGTGTTCTCGTTCATCAGCCTCGTGAGTTTCTTCGGCGGGTTCTTCATTGGATTCCTCCTCGCCCTCATCGGCGGGATCCTCGCCCTGAAGTGGAACCCGAGGAACTGACGGCTCCCCGCCCGCCCATGGCGGGAGCCGCAGAACCGTCGCATCGTTGGGGGGCGAGCGGGCGGGGCTGGCTACGTCCTGTCCCTCAGGCTCGGATGGCGCGACGGTGGACTCTCATTCCTCCGGGGTAGACTACCGGAACTTCGTTCGTGGGGTTGATAATCCGGACCGCGCTGAGTCCCGGCCGGTGAGGACCGTGGTCATCAAGACGATCGTTCATTTCGAGATCGCCGCCACCGACGCCGAGAAGCTCTCCGAGTTCTATCGGCGCGTGTTCGGATGGAAGATCAAGAAAGCCCGCATGCCCGGGCTGGACTACTGGCTCATCTCGACCGGCCCTGAGGGGAAGAGCGTCGGTGGGGGCATGTACCTGAAGTCGAGACCGGAGGACCGGGGACGCAACTTCATCCTCGTGGGCAAGATCGACTCCGCCATCCGCACGTTCAAGGACGCGGGCGGAACCGAGGTCGTCGGCAAGAGCGAGGTCCCGGGCATGGGTTGGAGTTTCATCGGCGCGGACCCGGAAGGCAATCACATCGCGCTCTGGGAGCCGATGATGCGGCCGGTTCGCCGGGCGAGGTCGAAGCCCCGTCCCCGTCGACGGAAGTGATCCGACTCCTCAGAGGAGCGACGCGAGCCAGCCCTGGGCGACCGGGGCGCGGTCGATGAGAGTGGTGAGATGTCCCTGGTCCCGTTCCAGGTGCACGTCGGCGTTCGGGATGCGGGCAGCCACCCACTGGGAGTGACTCATCGGAACGAACCGGTCCTGTGCGCCGTGCCAGACCTGCACGGGGACGGTGATCTGGGAGAGGTCGAACCCCCACGGCAGAATGGTGGAGAGGTTGTCGTCGCGCATCCCCTGGTCCCCCGGACGGAGCGCCTCGCGTCCCTGTCGCAACAGGAACTCGACGAACTCGTCGGTCAGCGCCTGCCGGTCGACTTCGCTGCAGAGCGATGCGAGCCCCTCGCGGAGCTGGTCCGGGGTCCAGGAGAGCATCTCCTCTCGGTCCCGGCGGCTCTTCTCCTCCCAAGCCCCCCGGTCCGAGAGCATGAGCCGGAAATCGGCCGTGTTCAACTCCCCCGTTCCCGCGATCCAGTCCAAGCCCTCCGCCGGGTACGGGGCCACCCCGGCGAGACTCGCGACACCAACGACCCGAGGGGCGAGCACTGCGGCGCACGCCAGGGCCGGGGCCCCGCCACCGGAATGGCCCCAGACGCCGAACCGCCCGAGCCCAAGGGAGTCGGCGATCGCCGCCACCTCTTGGGCGGTGTCGACCATCCGTCGCCCCGGGTTCGCGGTCGAACCTCCGTACCCCGGCCGGTCGTACGAGATCAGTCGTATTCCCCTAGACAGGGCGTGGGTCACGAGCGGGGGGTAGGTGAACCGGCAGCCGGGCGTTCCGTGGAGGGAGAACACCGGCACTCCGCGCGGGTCTCCCTCCTCGCGGACCTGAAGCAACTTGCCGGAAGAGAGGCGGACGGAGTGTTCTCGCACGGTCGAGCTCGGGCGACCGCAGACCCCTCCGGGTAGCTAATGATTTCGAACCGCGCGTCGGACCCTCACGACAAGAGGTCGCGGAATCCCGCGCCGCCGCCCGGATTACCTTCGGAGCCGTCGCCGGTGAGCGCGTCTTCGTTTGGAGGTCCACTGAAGGCCGCACCGACGCGCAAGACGTCGGTGCTCGGCCGGAGTGATCCATTCCACCTTGAGATAGTCGACCAGCTGTCGGTCGGTCATGCCGATCCGCTTCCCCTCCCGGATCGTGAGCCGGTACGCTTCGATCTCCGAGGGGGCGTCCACGTAGCTCAACTTCGGGTAGAAGAGCGGTTTCCCCGCCCGGAACTGCCTAACATGGCAGAGCTCGTGGACGAGGTCAAGGTAGACCGTTTGGAAGTTGCTGTCGCGCAGGTGGCGGGAACTGATCAGAAGGTGTCCGTCGATGTCGCTCGTGCCCATGTAGCCGAACCGCGCCGAGAAGAACTCCACCTTGAGCGACCGCAGGGCTCGAGCCGTCTGCTTCCCGAACAACGAGCGGACCATCGGAACGTTCTCGAACCCCTGGAAGAACTTCGTGAACGGGTAGAGCTTGGTCGGCGCCAGCCGCTCGATCCGGACTCCCAGGTCGCTCTCACGGGCCATGCGATTCGTCCTCGGTCGCGGCTACAACCGGCAGGATATGGACCTTCCCATCCCCTTGGAAAGACCTCACCCAATCGCGTCGAGGAAACCGCTCGAGGATCGTCAGGGCGGAGAATGGGGGTTGATATCCGAGTTCTGTGTAAGGAACGCGAGGGTCGACGACCGTGGCACCGGAACCGAAGGCGAAGAAGCGCGTGACCGGGATTGGAGGAGTCTTCCTTCGGTCCAAGGAGCCGAAGCGGCTCGCGCGCTGGTACCGGGAACGCCTCGGGATGGAGATCGAGGACCAGGTGCTGGTCTACGAGTGGTTGAGCCCGAAGCCCGGCCACCGAGCAGGGGCCACCGTGTGGGCCGCCCTCCCGAGCAACGACCGGGACTGGGGTCGTGGACATCCCACCGCGATGGTCAACTACCGGGTCGAGGACCTGGACCGACTGCTCGCCCAGCTGCGCGAGGAAGGGGTGGAGGTCGACGGCAAGACCGAAGAGTCCGAATACGGGCGGTTCGGATGGGTCACCGACCCCGACGGCAACCGGATCGAGCTGTGGGAACCTCCCAGTGCCCGTAGTCGTTCCGGGGCCGGACGCGTAGCGATGGAGTGAAAAGTCCCCTCGCGGGGTCGTTCCCATCCCTCCGTCCGTCGGCCGAATCCACCTCGCTCTCGGAGGTCGAGAGCGCTCAGTGGTCGGTCGGGCTCGAGGACTGGCCGGGTGCCGACGGATAGACGAACGCCACGCTCGCGGCCGCCAGTTTCTGACACGCGCGCACCCGTTGTCGGATGAAGTACGAATCGAACAGGAGCACCTCGAGGGGGTCCCAAAGCATCACCCAGACGATGGTGATGAATACGAGGTAGCTCAGCGAGAGCAGGTAGCCCTCCCCGTTCAGACTGCCGAGTTGACTGTAGAAAAGCCCAGCGATGAGGAGAGCGACCGTGATCAAAGGGATAGCATATCGGAGCGAGCCGAGCCCCTCCGAACGGTTCACACGAAGTTTCAGCGCAGCGAGTTCGGCCTCGTTTTCGAAGAATCGGTTCACTTGGGACCGGGCGGCGGCTTCGTCGGCGGCTCCCTGCGGCGGACCGTCGAGCGTGAACACGAGTCCGACCTCCGAACGGCCCCGGTCCTCTCGGGCGGCATCGAGGAGGAACTTCGCGACGGATTCCTCCACCGATGGGCCGGTGTGGGGGTAGGACGGCGGCGAGACCCGGTCGAAGAGCGACTCGAGGGTAGCCAGATGAACCTCGATCTTCCCCGGATGCCGGGCGAGATGCACGACCGGTTCTCCCTCGGCGGGCAAGAGGTTGGTCCTCGTGTTCCCGGGATTGGTGGAGGAACCGAGCGCGCTCACACTCCCGGGACGTCCCTTCGGGACTATTAGGGTGGTCGGCGTCCCTACGACCGGGCCGAATCGAATCTGGTGAGGGTTCCCTCAACCATCGGAGGAGGGAGCCGCGAGTAGAAGAGGGGCGTTCAGGGCTGAACCTGCGTCAAGTTCGCTTCACAGGGAGGCTTTCCGCCATACGCCGCTGAAAATGCCGTCTCAGGGTAAGTCTAAAGAGACGAACCCTATGGATGAATCAATGGCGCGAACTACCGACCGGGCGATCGGGCGGCAAGGGCCAAGGAAGACCGGCCGAATTGGGGCGCGCCGAGGACCGTGCGGAACCTAGGGGAGTGGTCGATCATGATGCTGATGGTCAGCGTTCAAAACCTTGACGAAGCCCAGGAAGCCGTCGGGGGCGGCGCCGACATTGTGGACGTCAAGAATCTCCGCGAGATGATGGTCGGGTCGAACTTCCCGCCCGTCGTTCGAGAGGTGCGCAACGCCTTCCCGAAGCACATCCACGTGAGCGTCACGCTGGGGGTCGTGCCGAACCAGGCCGGGACGGTCGCGATGGCGGTCTACGGTGCGGGCGCGCTCGGAGCTACCTCCGTGAAGGTCGGGTTTGTCGAGAGTGACTACGAGACCGCGCTTCGGATCCTCAAGGAGAGCCGACGCGCGCTGGAGGGGTTCGACACCAAACTCATCGCGGCGACGTTCGCCGACAGCCACCTCTACCGCGGGATCGACCCCACGCTGGTCGTAAAGCTCGGCCGCGAGAGCAAGAGCGACGGCATCCTCATCGATACGCTCGTCAAGGACGGACGGAACCTGTTCGACTTCCTCGACGAGCGCAAGTTGAAGGAGCTCGTTCTCGAGGCGAAGGAAGCCGGCATGAGCACCGCGCTCTCCGGGGCGCTCAAGATCGCCAACCTGGACACCCTCGTCCGGATCAACCCCGACATCGTGGGAGTGCGCGGCGCGGTCTGCACGCTCGGGGACCGGGAGCGAGGGGCGGTCGACGCGGCCGCCGTCGCTCACCTGCGCGACGAGTTGCGCCAGCGCCTCTCCGGGAAGATCGATGTCTTCGCGGGGGTCGAGGCGCCGGCCCTTCGGGTTCCGTCGTGACGTCCCCGACCGTCGCCCTCACGGTCGACGGAACTCTACTTACCTGCAAGGGCGCGATTGCGAAGCTCGAGACCGACTTTTCCGGCCTCCCCTCCGGTAGCGTCGCCCGGGTACTGCTCGGGGACGTCCCGAGCCGGATCGACATCCGTGCGTGGGCCGACCGAAAAGGGCACCGGATCCTCGAGGACCATCGGCGCGGCGAGGTGTTCGAGCTCCTGATCGCCAAGAGCGCGAGCCCCGCCTCCGCCGGCGGCTTCGGGGCGAGGATTAACCCGCCGTAGAGCTCTCGCCGGGCGGCCAACGCGGAACGAACGACGGAGGAACCATGCGCTACACGCGAACGGAAGCGAAGGGGTGGGCCCGGGAGAACCTCGTCGGCCAGTGGACGACCATGGTCACACCGTTCACTGCCGAGGACGAGCTCGACGAGAAGGGACTCGCCGCGAACATCGAGCACGTCCGGAAACTCGGGACGCACGGTCTCGGCTTCTCTTGGAACATGGGCGAGTTCTGGAGTCTCACGCGCGAGGAGCGATACCACCTGATGGAGCTCGTTCCCCGCCTCGTGCACGGCCGGTCGCCCATCGCCTTCCAGGTCACGGACACCTGTCTCAAGGACGTGGTCGCCATGGCCCATCACGCCGAGGAGCTCGGCTACGATTTCGTGATCCTCGCCGCCCCGTACATGGTGACGAAGACGGAGGACCAGGTCGTCGACTGGGTCACCCGGGTCGCCGCGAAGGTCAACATCGGCATCGCGTTCTACAACTCCCCCCAGTTCGGGATCGTCCTGTCCGCGAAGGCGATGTCGCGGATGGCCGAGCTCGAAACGCTGATCGCGATCAAGGAGGCCAGCTTTAACCTCCAGCTCTCGCTGGACACCCACCTCGAGGCCGGCGCGAAGGCGGTCGTCAGCATGCCGGACGAGGAGATCTTCTTCGTCGGGGAACCGTACGGGATTCACCAGCAGGTGATGTTCGCCAACACGAGCGACTGGCGGTTCGACACGGCGACCGCGAACGACTACGTCAAGTTCATCGACCACGCCACGCAGGGGCGCTGGGACGAGGCGCGCGCGCTCTACGAGAGGATCCGCCCGATCAAGGCGGTCTCCCGAAAGTGGTGGGGTCGTCTCGCCGGCCGCACGGGCGGTGCCCTCCCAGTTCAGATGGTGAAATACTGGGGCGAGTTGATGGGCATGGCAGGGGGTCCGGTCCGCCCCCCCGTCGTCCCCCTGACGCCGGCCGAGCGCGAGGAGATGAAGTGCGACCTTCTGAAGCTCGGCCTCATCCGGCCGGGCTAGACCCCGAGAATTGGGTCCGAACAGCGGTCCCTCCGACTCGGCGGTCCGACGCCGCTAAGTAGGGACTCTTCCTCGGAACGGACCGATGTTCTGCACGCATTGCGGCGGGTCGAACCCAGACGGGGCGACGTTCTGCCAGTTCTGCGGAAGCGCGCTCGGGTCCTCGGCGCCCCTTGCGTCGGCCCCTCTTCCTTCCGCAGCTCCGCCCCCTCCACCTCCCGTCGGCTGGGGCGGTACGCCCTATCCCTCGCCACCCCGACGCCGCGGATTGGGGCGTACCGTGCTGATCGTGCTGGTGGTCTTCGTGGTCCTGATCCTGGTCGCTGGGGTGGTCTCGTATCTCCTCATCCCCGCCCCGGCGAGCGTCGAGATCACCGGCGTGAACTTTCAGTCTCCCGACAACGCGTGCGGGCTTGAGGGGGCGACCGATACGAGCTGGTACAACACCACCACGGGCACCTCGTTCGTCCTCTCCTACCTCATCAGCGGACCGAACGCCACCTCCTGGAACGGAACGCTCGCCTGCGAGATCAGCTCCATCAACACGACGACCGCCGGCTTCTCCATCACAGGAGCGAACGTTCCCCTCTCGATACCCGCGAACTCGACCCAGACCCTGGCCTTCACGGTGAACCCGCCGGGTTCTGCGTTCACCGGGGTGCTCACGCTCGTCCTCACCTGAGTCCCCGCCGCTCCGGCTCCCCCGAGATTCCCGAGGCGAACGGCCGGCCGGCGGGCCGCTCATTTTCTCGTCACGTAACTCGTAAGTAGAACGGTCCGCTCGTTCACCCCGAGGTTTTCATGATATCGCTTTCCGAGGCGTTCGACCTCGTCGAACGGGGAGAGCTCGAACCCCTGAGCCACGACCGGATCGAAGTGCCGGAGCGGTTCAACTGGGCCCGCGAGGTGTTCGAGGGGCGTCACCTGAAGCGGTCGCCGGACCGCGCCGCGCTCGTCTGGGCGGACGACCGCGACCACGAGCTCCGGCTGAGCTACCGCGAGTTCGTCGCGTCGGGGAATCGCCTTCTGAACCTGCTCCGACGGCTCGGCCTCAAGGAGCAGCAATCGCTGTTCGTGATGCTTCCCGTCTATCCGGAGGTCTGGCTCGGCTACTACGCGGCGATCAAGGGGGGATACGTCCTCGTGCCCGCGGCGACGATCCTCTCGCCGTCGGACATCGAGTACCGGTTCCGACAGCTCCACCCCGACGCGGTCCTTGCCGACCCGGTGAGCGCGAAGAAGATCGACTGGGCCGAGATGTCGACCGGCCGCCCCATCCCGATCAAGTTGATCACGGGGGGGGTGCGGCCGGGGTGGACCTCGGTGGATGCGAGCCGGACCGAATCGTCGGAGGCCACGGCGGCGGCGACCCGGGCGAGCGACCCGCTGTTCCTGTTCTTCACCTCGGGAACCACCGGCCTTCCCAAGATCGTCACGCACACGCATACGAGCTACCCGATCGGCCACCTGACGACCTCCGCCTGGGTCGGCGTGAAGCCCGGGGACGTCCACTCGAACATCAGCCAGGCCGGATGGGCGAAGTTCGCGTGGAGTTCGTTCTTCGCACCGTGGAACGTCGGCGCGACCTCCTTCTCGTTCCACTACTCCGGACGCTTCGACGCGGCCCGGCATCTCCAAGAGCTCGAGGACCACTCGGTCACCACGTTCTGCGCCCCGCCGACCGTCTGGCGGATGTTCATCCTCCAGGACCTCAGCCAGTACCGGTTCCGGTT
>CAZCNZ010000056.1:0-2928 GCA_964500245.1 uncultured Thermoplasmatales archaeon
CTCGAGTTCCTTGTACCGGGCCGAGAAGTGGGTGAGGAAGAGCGTCGCGACCTCGGCTGCGTTCGCGAGCTCGGCGGCCTGCCGGGCCGAGGAGTGGCCCCACTCGTTCGCCTCGGCCTCGAGTTCCTGGGAGACCGTCGCCTCGTGGATGAGGACGGTCGCGCGGTGCGCGAGACGTCGGACGTCGTCGGAGGGGGCGGTGTCCCCGGAGTAGACCACCGTCCGCCCGGGGCGGGCGGGTCCCATCACGTCCGATGGGTGGATGACGGTAGAGCCGACCCGGACGGGCTCACCGGCTTCGAGTTTCGCGAAGTCACGGCCGCGGATCCCCATCGACCGGGCCTTCTCGCCATCGAACCGTCCCCGCTTCGCTCCCTCCTCGATACGGTACGCGAGCGCCGGCACGGGGTGGACCGCCGGGGCCGCCGTCACACTGTAGCCCTCCAGCTCGACCGTCGCGCCGGGAGTCAGCGGGTGAACGGTCACGGGGAAACGGAGGGTGAAGTAGCCCATCCGGAGGGCCCGTCCGACCATCTCCTCCGCGTCGGGCGGACCGTAGATGTCGAGCGGCTCGGTCCGGTGGTTGAGGCACATGCTCTGGATCAGGCCCGGGAGGCCGAGGAAGTGGTCCCCGTGGAAGTGGGTGACGAACACCCGCCGGACGCGCATGAACGATGCGGACGACTGGAAGAACTGCCGCTGGGTGCCCTCCCCACAGTCGAGCAGGATGAGCTCTTTCTCCATGTCGAGAGCGATCGCGCTCGCCGACCGTTCCTTGGTCGGCCACGACCCCGCGGTGCCGAGGAAGGTGAGCCGCATCGGACGCCCCCACCTTGTCTCGGGTAAAAGGTTCCCGGGCCCGGGTCCGTCACGGCCCGCACCTTCCTTGAGGGGGAAAGGCGGAAAAGGGGTAGGCGGGTTCGTCCGCCGATGGTTGACTGGGACCGCGTCGAGGAGCTCCGTTCGAAGGGATGGGATTGGGACAAGATCGCCGCCGACCCGAAGGTCGGATTCCACCCCGACAGCTCCGTCCGGGAAGCCGGACGCGCTTTGCGCGGCCTCTATCACCGGCAGCGCTCCCGCATGGCCCGCCGCGGCGAGGAACGCGAGGTCGTGAAACCCCCGAGCAAGGAGGAGCGGGAGAAGGCCGAGCGCAAGTGGACGCTCGTGCGGATCTGCTACCTCTTGGTGCCGGTCGTCGCGCTCTGGTTCACCTTCGCGTACCTGATTCCCTCGCCGGTCGGCCTCGTCCTCCCGGCGATTCCGTATCTCGCGCTGCTCCTCGTGGTCGTGGCGTTCCTCCTCCTGTTCGGACTGTTCCGCTCGAGCGGCGCTCGGTGGAACAAGGTGTTTCGGAGCACGGTGATCTGGGGCGTGATCCTGGGGCTGATCTTCTCCGGGCTGATCGCCCTCGGCGGGGCCCTCTTCGGATGCCCGTTCCTTCCCCCCGGGGCGACCGGCACGACCCAACCGGCGCCCGGTTGGAGTTCGTTCGGCGTCTCCCCGTGGCAGGAGAACGGGGCCCCGGTCTTCTTCTTCTACGGCGCGACGTGGTGCCCGTACTGCTCGGCTTCGAGCTGGGCGATGTGGAAGGCGGTGAGCGGCTTCGGAACCGTCAACGGCGTCACCGGTGGGAATTTCGGATACTCGGCGGAGGACAATATCCCGTACGTCGATCTTTCGACGGCCTCCATCACCTCTTCGCAGGTCTCGCTCGTCATCGTCGAGGACACGTCCGGCGTGACCGGAACGTTCCCGTCGACCACGAACTGCTTCCAGACGGCGTACGTCGATGCGTACGCGGGAGGCGCAATCCCCTTCGTGGTGATCAACGGCCAGTACGTTCACGGAACCGCGACCGGTGGCGGGACGCTCATCAACCCCTCCGACGTCACCAGCCTCGGCTTGACCCCTCAAGCGATCGCGACGCAGATGGAGAACGGCAACGGGTCGGCGTGGAGCCTGGAGCAGGGCCAGACCTGGTGGATGATGTCGATGATCGCGAAGGCCAACGGCGCCACTCCGACGAACTTAGCATCGCAGCCGTACTATTCCGCCTGGGGGAACAAGGCGGTGTGGGGTCCGAATACGCAAAGCTCGGTGCTGAGTGACCTCGCGCAGCTGCGGTAGGCCTGGGACGATCGATGCGGACGCGGGACATCCGGTCGGTCATCTACTTCGCCGGCGGGCTCGGCCTGATCGTCGCGATCTACACCTATCTTGAGACGGTCGAGTCGTCACTGCAGAAGTACTGCACGATCAACTCGTACGTCTCCTGCGGCGCGGTGGCGAACAGCGGGAGGACCGCGACGCTCGGGATCCCCGATTCGTTCATCGGCATCGGGGGGTTTGTCCTGATCCTCGTCGTCGCCGCGATCGCCGAGCAGCGTCGTCGGGACCTGCTCTGGCCGTATCTCCTCCTCCTGCTGACGACCGTCGGCGTGGCGTTCTCGCTCTACTTCCTCTACGTGGAAATCGTCGAGATCAACGCGCTCTGCCCGGTCTGCCTCACCGCATGGGTCTTCGGCTGGATCGCGTGGGGCGCGTCGATCGCGCTCGTGCGCAAGGTGCGGGCGCGGGCCCAATCCCGGGGCGCGAGCGCGTCCCGCGAAACACCCGCTCCGGACGTCGCAACCAAAGCCCCGGGCGAATCGTAGGTCCCTCGCCGACAAACCGAGGCCGCGCCGGTGGGTTCCGGGTTATATACCCGACCTGTCTCGGCCGCCCGGGTCGCACTATGGTCAGCGACATGGTACTGTCGTACGAAACGCTCGCCGCCGGCATCGCCATCGCCGGAGGGCTGATCGGCACGGGGATGGCGCAGTCCGGTATCGGTGCCGCCGGCATGGGAATCATCGCGGAGAAGCCCGAGAAGTTCGGTCAGGTGCTGTTCTTCTTCGTCATTCCCGAGACGCTCTGGATCATCGG
>CAZCNZ010000057.1:0-10553 GCA_964500245.1 uncultured Thermoplasmatales archaeon
GTCTCCGCCGCGAACTTCCGCAGGATCCGGTGGAGGACCGCTGCGCCCTCGGTCGACGCGGGCACCCAATGGTCAATCGCGATCACCACCCGGTCCGGGTCCCAGACCTTAACCGCGCCCATCTGGTGGAACGGGCCGACCGTCTGGGCGCCCTGCTCGTGCATCATCGCGAGGTCGACGTTCCCCTCCACGATCTGGCCGGGGACCACGTGCTCGACGCCCGACGCCCTCGCGAGCACCTTCTCGGCGAGCGTGGCGCCGTGACCGTTCGGCGAGGCGCTCATGGGTTCGTCGGCCGGATCCCGACCGCCTCCACGATCGACCAGAACTCGCCGTCGCTTAAGCCCGGGGCCTCGAACATCGAGCGGTAGTAGTGGAGGAACTTCCGCAGGCCGGATTTCGACTGCGACTCGGTCTCCGTCTTGACGCGTCGAAGGAGCTCGAGCAGGAGGGGGTCGGGGACCGAGATTCCGCGTTCTTTGAGCTTCTCGGCGAGCGCCGCCTTGCCGGTGTGCTTCCCGAGGATCATCTTCCGCTCCCGACCGACCATCCCGGTTGGAGCGGTTCGTACGTGAGGGAATGGGCGAGCACCCCGTGCGTATGGATACCGGCCTCGTGCGAGAAAGCATTGTACCCGACGAGCGCCTTGTTGGCCGCGACCGGAACGCCCGACAGCTCCTCGACGAGCCGGGAGAGGTCGTGGAGCTTCTCGGTCTTGATTCCGGTGCGGATCCCGTAGAGCGTCTCGAGGCCCAGCACGACCTCTTCGAAAGCGGCGTTGCCCGCCCGCTCCCCGATCCCGTTCACGCAGGTGTGGGGAGCGCGGGCTCCGCACTCGATCGCCGTGAGCGTGTTCGCGCTGGCGAGACCGAAGTCGTCGTGACAGTGTACCGAGAGGTCCTTCGGTTTCACCCGGCGCTGGAACTCGGTAAGATACCAGCGGAACGTGAGCGGGGTCATGATGCCGACCGTGTCGGCGACGACGAGTCGGTCCGCTCCTTCCGCTTGCACGTCGCGGTAGAGCCGTTCTACGAAGTCGAACGGCGCGCGAACGGTATCCTCGGTCACGAACGCGACGTGGAGCCCGGCGTCCTTCGCCTGGCGGACCGTCTTCAGCGAGGCGGCGTGAACCTCCGCCTGGCTCATCTTCAGTTTGAACTTGAGGTGCACTCGACTCGCTGCGACGAAGAGCGCGATGTGGGTCGCGCCGCTCTTGATGACTGCGTCCACGTCCGCGGGGACGGTCCGCGCGGCGGCGAGGATGTGAGCGCGTAGACCCGCCTGGGCGACCAACCGGACCGCTCGGGCCTCTTCGTCCGAAACGACGGGAATCCCGGCGTTGATGACGCTCACGCCGATGTCCGAGAGCGCCGTCGCGATCCGGAGCTTCTCCTCGGGAGAGAAGTGGACCCCGGGCATCTGCTCCCCGTCCCGGAGCGTCTCGTCCCAGATCTCGATCCGGGGCGGGATCCGTCGCTCGTGATGGGTCGCGACGTGGTAGTTCTCGACGAGCCGCACCTTGGCCATTCTCCCTTCTACGGGGCGAGATGAATTAACCTTTCTACGCACGAATCCGGGATTCTCGACCTTAGTTCGCCCTCGCCGGGCTGATGGCTTAAATATCCAACGGACCTGAAACTTTCCACAAGTCGGCGACGACCTGTGCCTGGAGAATTCCATGTCCCCTGCAGCAGCCCAAATCGCTCCTCTCGCAGAACAGTCCGGACCGGGGCTTCCTCGGCCCCCGCTCGAGCTCAGCGACGTGAGCGTGATGATCGGAGGGCAAGGTGGGGACGGCACGCTCACGGTCTCCGACCTGCTCGGACGCTACTTCCGAAAGCGCGGGCTCTACGTGTACACCTCGAGGAACGTGCTCTCCCGGATCCGGGGGGGCCACGCCGACGCCTCGGTCCGCGCGAGCCGCGACCCGCTCCTCGCGGTCAAGTCGCAGGTCGACGTGCTGGTGGCCTTCGACAACGAAGCCGTGGAGATGGGGAAGGTCGAACTCGCCTCCCACGGGTTCATCCTCTACGATTCCACCACGTTCCACATCGCGGACCCGCATTCCGCGGGATTCCCGTTCGCCACGCTCGTGGGGGGACCGCTCGGGCAACCGATCTTCAAGAACACGGCCGCGTACGGGGCGCTCTCCGTCCTCTTCGGCTTCGACCCCGCCCAGACAAGAGCGGTCATCGAGGAGAGGTTCAAGCGTCGTGGCGGCGAAGCGCTCGAGAAGAACCTGAAGGCGCTCGACATCGGGCGCAAGGCGGCCCTCTCGATGCCCGGGGTCGAAAATCGCTACGTGATCCCGAGCGGCGACGCGCACAACATGATTCTCACCACGGGCAATCAAGCCGTCGCGCTCGGGTTCGTGGTCGGCGGTGGCCGGTTCTTCGCAGGGTATCCGATCACGCCGGCGACCGAGGTGATGGAGTACCTCCAGCGGTACCTCCCCGCGTTCGGTGGCGTCGTCCGTCAGGCCGAGGACGAACTCGCGGCGATCAACATGGTGATCGGGGCGGCCTACGCCGGGGCCCGCGTGATGACCTCCACGAGCGGCCCGGGACTCTCGCTGATGACCGAGGGGATCTCCCACGCCGGCACCGCGGAGCTTCCCGTGGTGGTCGCGGACTGCCAGCGCGTCGGCCCGTCGACCGGGGAGCCGACCCGGCACGAGCAGTCGGACCTGTCGCATCTCGCGAACCTCGGGCACGGTGAGTACCCCCGGTTCATCCTGGCGCCGTCCGACCCGGTCGACTGCTTCGAGCTTACGGTCGATGCGCTCAACCTGGCCGAACGCTGGCGGGTCCCGGTGATCCTTCTCCTCGACCAGGCGCTCTCCCAGAACACGACCACGAGCCCCCGGTTCGACCTATCGAAGGTCCACCTCGACCGGGGCAAGCGACTGAACGCGGAGTCGGCCTCGAAGTTGACCCACTACAAGATCTACGAGTTCTCCCACGATGGCGTGAGCGCCTATGCGCCCCCGGGAACCCCGGGGGTGTGGGCGGAGGTGACGGGCAACGAGCACGACGAGTGGGGACACGTCTCGGTAAACCCGGCGAACCGCCTCAAGATGATGAAGAAGCGAATGGAGAAGATGGTCCACGCGCGGAGCGAGCTCCCCGCCTGCCGCTTCTTCGGTCCGACGAATGCGAAGGTCGGCCTCGTCGGGTTCGGAAGCACTTCGGGCCCGATCCTCGAGGCGCAACACCTCCTCCAGCGGCGCGGCATCGCGACGCGCTACCTCCAGGTCCGCACGGTCTACCCGGTGCCAGTCCACGAAATCGACCCGTTCCTCAAGGAGGTCGACGTCGCGTACGTGATCGAGCACAACTACACCGGCCAGCTTTCCCGGCTCCTTCGCGAGACGATGCCGTGGCACCACGCGAAGCTCCGCTCGGTGCTCAAGTACGATGGGTTTTCCTTCCGCGCCCCTCAGATCGTCGCCGAAGTGAAGGAGGTGGCGTAGGATGGTCCAGTCCGCGAAACCGGTCCAGCCGATCTGGTGTCCGGGATGCGGGGACTTCGGTGTCCTCGCCGCCGTGAAGCGTGCCGCGGCGGAACTGAAGATCCCGACCCACGACTTCGTACTGGTCGGGGGGATCGGCTGCTCGGGGTCGATCCACAACTTCCTCGAAGTGAACCGGATCCACGCGCTCCACGGACGGCTCCTGGCGCAGGCCGTCGGCGTGAAGCTCGCGAACCCGGCGCTCACCGTGGTCGCCGCGGGCGGCGACGGGGACGGTTACGCGATCGGGATGGGACACTTCATTCACGCCTTCAAGAAGAACGTCTCGATCCTCTACATCGTCATGAACAACGAGACGTACGGCCTCACGAAGGGCCAGGCGTCCCCGACGAGCCAGCTCGGGTTCGAGGGGAACGTGGAGCCCCCGTTCCACTCGATCCTCACCGCGCTCTCGATCCCCGCGCCGAACTTCATCGCGCGGACGTTCTCGGGGGACCCGAAGGGGATGACCGCGATCCTCACGGAGGCGATCCGGTTCAACAAGGAGGGGCGAGGGTTCGCATTCGTCGAGGACCTCTCCCCGTGCGTGACGTACAACGACACGTACAAGCTCTGGCGAGAAAAGGTGGTCGACGTCGCGACGCTTCCCGGCTACGACCCGACCGACCGCAAGGCGATGTTCCGGCTCTGCCTCGAGGCGACCGAGACCGGTCGGATCCCGATCGGCGTGATGCACCGGCCCGAGGTGGTCGGCCGCGACGGGCTCGAGGTCAAGCTGGTCGGCGACGGTCCGGGCCCCGTCCGCTCGGACATCGGCCTGGAGACGAACCTACCGGCGTACGCGAAACTCCTCTCGGGGCTCGCGTAGTCGGCGCGAGCGTTTCGCCCTCGGTGCCGGCCTGCCCGGGGGGTGGCCACGATCTGGCTCGGAATCGACGACACCGACAGCCCGCGCGGTGGCTGCACCACCTGGGTCCTCACCGAGCTCCTCGCGCTCGCGCGGGACGACTCGGTCGACCTGATCGGGGAACCGCACCTCGTGCGGCTGAATCCGAACATCCCGTGGAAGACCCGAGGCAACGCCGCGCTCGCGGCCCGGTTCGGTCGCGGGCGCGGCCCGCGACGTCGCATCGGTGAGGTGGACGGACGACCGCTGTGGAGCTTCTCGAACGGGACGCCCCTGTCCGCCACCGAGGAGGGCGAGTTCGTCGAACATGCGTGGGCCCGCGTCCTCGCCGGCTCGCGTCGCGGAGAGCCGCGCACGGACCCCGCCCTCGTCGCGGTGCGTCGGAAACTCCCGGCCCGTCTCTACTACCGAGCGGTGCGGGAAATCGTGCCGATCGAAGAGACCCGCCGCTATCTGCAGTCGGTCGGCGCTGTCGTTCACGCCGAAGGGGACGGGCGTGGCCTCGTCGGGGCCAGCGCGGCGATCGCCTGGCCGGGGCGTCGCGTGACCTGGGAGTTGATCGCCTACCGTCCGGTGGCGCGGGAAGGAGCCCGCCGGAAGGTGGACGTCAGTTCGGTCCGTGCCGCAGCCCGACGTCATCCGGCGCTGTTCCTCTGCCATGACCCCCGGACCCGGCGCTTGCTCGTCACCCCGCACACGCCGTGTCCGATCCTGTACGGCCTGCGCGGGGTGCGGCCGGCGTCGCCGCTCAAAGCGCGTCGGATCGTCCGATCCGAGCCGGTCGACCGGTGGGTGCTGTTCCGTACCAATCAAGCGACCGGAGACCACCTCGTGCGTCGGCTCGCCCGCGAGCTCGTGCCGTACGAATCCGGTCGGGTCCGGGGGACCGTCGCGAGCGTGCCTCGGGTCGTGCGGGGCGGCCACGTTCGGCTTCGCCTCGTTGATCCCGAAGGAACCGCGATCGAAACGATCGCCTTCGAACCGACGAAGATTCTGCCGCGTGTCGTTCAGCAGTTGACCCCGGGCGACCGCGTGGAGGTCTGGGGGAGTCGAGGAGAGGACCCCGTGATGAAGATGGAGGGACTTCGGGTCGTCTTCCTCGTGCCTCGCTGGTCTCCCACCCTTCCGCCGCTCTGCCCCGACTGCCGCCGGACGACCCGTTCGCTCGGAACGGCCCGGGGATACCGCTGCCCCCGATGCCATAGGCGGTTTCCTCCGGAACTGGGCCAGCGCGAGCGCCGGCCGACGCCGATCGCGCTGGGGGTCTACCACCCGACCCCGTCGGCGCGTCGCCACCTCGCTCCGCTCGGTCCGGAACCGTGAGTGGGTCTGCCACGGCCACCGAGAGCTTTTGAGCCGGTTGACGGTAAGCAGAGTAGGTCCGGTCCCATGGGCGCCCGTCTCCGGATGGCGGTCCTGTTTGCCGTCATCATTTCGATCTTCATCCTCGTCGGCGGGCTCGTCGGCGAGTTTGTTTTCCAGTCCTGGATCGCTGGGCTCGCGGTCGCCCTGGGTCTCGCGGTCGTCCTCAACCTCGTCTCGTACTTCTACTGCGACCGGATCGTGCTGTGGTCGACCCACGCCAAGATCGTGACGCCCGCCGAGGCGCCCCGCCTCGCGAAGATCGTCGACGACCTCGCCCCGACCTTCGGGCTGGTCGCTCCTCGGCTCGCGATCGTCCCTACGCCCACGCCGAACGCGTTCGCGACCGGGCGGGACGAACGGCACGCGGTCGTCGCGGCGACCGAGGGGATCCTCGCGATGCTGAACGACCGGGAGCTGCGGGGGGTGCTGGCGCACGAACTCGCCCACGTCCGAGACCGGGACGTGCTCCTGATGACGTTCGCGGCGACGGTCGCCGGGGCGATCTCGTACGCGGCCCAGATCGCCTTCTTCTCGATGCTGTTCGGCGGTTCGAACAACCGCAGCGGGGTGAACCCCATCGTTCTGCTGCTCGCCCTCGTTACCGCGCCGATCGCGGCGATGCTGATTCAGCTCGCCATCTCCCGCTCCCGGGAGTTCCGTGCCGACGAGGTGGGTGCCTTCACCCTGGGCGACCCCGAAGCGCTCGCGAGCGCGCTTCAGAAGCTCGATGCGGCGAACAGTCGCCACCCGATGAACGTGGGCTCCCCGGCGCAGTCGAGCCTCTACATCGTGAACCCGTTCCGTGGGGCCTCGTTCGCGGCGATCTTCTCCACGCACCCGCCGACGCCCGAGCGAATCCGCCGGCTCCGCGCGATGCGGGCCGACCCCACGTATCGCCCCCGGGTCCGGGGCCCCTCCTTCCCGGCCGGTTCTCCCGGTCGCCCTTCGGGGAGCTAGAGGCGCTCGATGCCCGCTTGCCCGGCATGCGGGTCGGAGGTGGGTCCTGGGGCGACCCAATGCCCGAGCTGCCAACTGTCGGTGAGCCTCTTCCCCGCCGTCCGGGAGGCGGCGGGCTCCTCGCCGGACGAGGACCCCGCGTACCTCCGTACCATCGGAGAGCTGCTCGCGACGGTCGACCTCGCGAAACCAGCGACGCCGGCCGCGGAAGGTCGCCCCCACGGCCTTCTCAGCCCGCCGCGCCGGGGAGCCGCCCGGGGGGCGCCCCCGCTGAAGCGAAAGCGGCCGGCGAAGGCGATCGCACCGCTCCGCGACCTTCCGCAGCTCCCGACCGTGGCGAGCGATTCGGAGTTGCGGCAACGCCTCGGGGAGTACTTCGAGCTCGGACGGCGGTTGGGCGCCGACTTCACCGACTTCGCCGCCCGCGCGAACGCGGCCGCGGTCTCGGGCGACGCCAACTCGCTCGCCGTTCTCGCCCGGGAGATGTTCGTTCACCTGGTGAGCGCAATCGCCGAGGAGTTCGAATCGGCGCTCGCCGAGCGGAACGAGATCACCCAGCTCGTGCCGACCCCCAGCGCCGACGTCGAGCTCGATGCCATCCGCGAATCGATCCGCCTCGGCGACCTGGCAGGGGCCCTCCGCCGGCTCACTCATGTCCGGGACGAGCTCGTTCGCCTCGAGGAAGAGTGGGAGGTCGGGAAAATCCTAGTGAGCGAGTGCGACCTCATCGTTCAGACGGTGCGGGAACTCGGCGGCGACCCCGGGCCGGCCGAGGGGCCGCTCGAGGAAGGCCGCAAGCTGCTGGCGAAAGGCCGGCGTCTCGATGCCGAGAAGGTCCTCGCCCGTGCGGCGATCGCCCTGTGGACCGTCCTTGAGCCTCGGCTGTTCGAAGACCTGCGGCGGATCCGGGACCGGATCAACGAGGCCCGGAACGCCGGCGCCGACATCGCGGTGGGGGTGACCGCCCTCCGGGACCTGGCGACGGAACTCCGCCAGCGCAACTTCGTGGGCATGCTGATGGCGTATCGGCGGTTGCGGTCGTTCGCCGACGGCCTCGCTCCCGCCGAGACGGCCTCCCCTGAGGTGGGGACGCTCGCCCCGGCGCTCCGGCCCGGTCCGTCCGCATAGATAATTAGCACCTCCGAGGTCGCCGGGTCGTGCCGACCGAGATACTGAGAGGGTTCCGGGACTACCCACCGCCCGAAGCCGGCGCCCGCTCGGAGATCCGCCGGCGGATGCGGGCGGCCGCCCGCAGGGCGGGCTACCGCGAGCTCGAGACCCCGTGCGTCGAGAGCCTCGAGCTGTTCCAGAAGAAGAGCGGGGAGGAGATCGCCGCCCAGACCTGGGCGTTCACGGACAAGGGGAACCGCCCGGTCGCCCTTTCTTCCGAGACGACACCGTCCGTGGCGCGCGTGTTCGCCGCGCGGGCGAAGTCCGAGCCGCTTCCGGCGAAGTGGTTCACGGTCTCGAAGCAATGGCGGTACGAGGAGCCTCAGGCCGGCAGGACGCGTGAGTTCGTCCAGTTCAACCTCGACATCTTCGGCGTGCCGGGAGTCGAGGCCGAGGCCGACATCCTCGCGACCACCGCCCTCCTCATGGACGAGATCGGGGCGGCGGGGCTCTACGCGTTCCGCGTGAGCGACCGCGCCATCGCCGAGGGTCTCGGACGTCGGGCGGGCGCACGAGAGACAGGCCCCTTCTACCGCGCCGTCGACCAGTATCGCAAGATCTCCGCCGCCGAGTTTGCCGCGGAGCTCGGCAAGGCGGGAGTCGGGGTCGACCGGGTCGACGAGCTTCGCTCGTTCTTCGATAGCGCCGGGAGCGGAATCCCTCCCTCGGGGCTCGACGCGTTCCTGGACGAACTCGCGCGCAGCGGGCTCGACGCGGCCGCCCTCGAAGGGGTCGAACGGATGCGCCGGTTGTTCGCCCTTCTCGACCGGATGGGCCTCGCTGACCGAACGGTGTTCGACCCGACGGTCGTCCGCGGCCTCGCCTACTACACCTCCACGGTGTTCGAGGGATACGCGAAGCAGGGGGAGGGGCGGTCGCTGTTCGGCGGCGGCCGCTACGACAACCTGATCGAGCTGTTCGACGGGCCCCCGACTCCGGCGGCCGGGGTCGCCATCGGCGACCAGACCCTCGAGCTGCTGCTCAAGGGCGCCGGTCGGTGGCCGGAGGGAGAGCCTCCGCTCGACACGTTCGTCGCCGTGGCGGACCCGAAGCTGTCGGCCGACGCGCTCGCCCTCGTATCGGAGCTGCGACGTGCCGGGGTCAGCGCCGACTGCGACTTACTATCGCGGAGCCTTTCCCGCCAGCTCAAGGAGGCGGCGCGCCGCCGGAGCCGCCGTGCGCTGATCCTGGGGCTGCGTGAGGCGGCGCCGGGTGCGCTGGTCGAACGTGATCTCGCGACGGGTGAGCAGCGTGAGCTCGCTCGTGATGCGGTGGCACGATCGGCGTGATCCCTTCGAACGTCTCGCCGTCCCAGAGAAGGATCCCGGGGGGCGACTCCGCGCCGTCTACGTACCCGTACCAGTAGACGACGGCGCCCTCGCCGAAGATCTGGGTGTAGGGTCCGAGCTGGCGTCGAAGGTTCTTGCGGAGCTCGACGTCGTCCCCGAAGTTCGCCTTCGACTCGATCCAGGTGAGCTTCTGGCCGTAGAAGATGATCGGCTCGTCGAGGAGCGCGTCGGGGGTCTTCGCGTACTTCCCGCGGAGGTCCTTCTCGGTCCGGTAGCCGATGCCGTGCTTCTCGAGCCAGGCCTGCAGGCGCTCCTCGCCCTTGCGACCCCGCTCGCGCTGAAGCTCCATCCCGTGCGGGGAGTAGATCATGTCCGCGGCCAGGAGTTCCTCGACCTCTTTGCGGAGCCGGGCGTCGGGCGCTGACTCGGGGTGGAGGAAGGCGCCCCACACCTTCTTGCGCGGAATCCCAAGGCCGCCGAGCATCTGCTGGCCCATCAGGACCGGCGGGAACTTCCACTCCCGCGCGATCTCGAGGATCGACCGGCCGTGCTTCCACTGGCCGACCAGGCGCGGGAGCTGACGCTTCACGACGTAGAACCGCCGCGTCGCGTCGCGGGTCACCCGGTGCGTGTGAATGACGAAGAGGAGCTCCTCGTTCCAGTGCTCCTTGTGGGCAACGTGGTGGACGTCCTCGTACGTGGCGAGGGCGTCGTAGAGGCGCTGGTAGGTCGCTCGGTCCATACGGCCACGCTATCCGTGGATGGCGCCCCGAACCGCGGGCGGGGATAACGTTACGCCGGAGGCGGCTGACCGGTGGGCGCACAACGGCCGGGTCATTCCCGCCAATCGAGCCCGATCGTCCGAAGGCGGACCTTCGGGATCGGCGGCATGCGTCGCTTGTGGCGGAAGCGGAGCACGCGCTCCTCGATCGAGCGAACGCGCTCGACCGGGAACCCGGCGAGCGATGCGATCTCCTCGGGGGAGCGCAGCTGCTCGAGGCCGTAGAGGATCTGGTCGACCTCCGCGTAGGAGATGCCGAGCTCCTCCTCGTCGGTCTGGCCCTCCCAGAGCCCCGCGGAGGGGGGTCGGGCCCGGATCGGCGCCGGGAGGCCGAGCTCCTCCGCGACCGCGCGCACGTCCGTCTTGTAGAGGTCGCCGAGCGGCAGCAGGTCGACTCCGCCGTCCCCGTATTTCGTGAAATAGCCGAGCAATATCTCCGACTTGTTCCCGGTGCCGACGACCAGACGGTGTCGCTCCCGGGCCACCGCGTAGGCGAGTGTCATCCGGATTCGGGCCTTCACGTTCCCGAGCGAGACGCGGTCGGCGAGCTCCGGGAGGAGCGCCCGGTAGGCCGCCTCGACCGGTTCGATCGGGATCGTCCGGGACTCGACT
>CAZCNZ010000058.1:0-12158 GCA_964500245.1 uncultured Thermoplasmatales archaeon
TCGTTCTGCGACGTCCCACCGAACGTCTCGAGAAGAGTCTGGTGCCCCCTCGCCTCCTGCGGTGAGGAAGAGCTCGGAGGGCGCTGACGAGCGCGGCCGATCGCGGCGCGGACGCGCTCTTCGGAGAAGCCGTGCTGCTCGACGAGCAGCGCCCGGACGGCGTCCTCGTCGACGGGTCCGAACGCGGGCGCAGGGACCTCCGTCGAAAGGGGATGCCGGAAGATCTCGGCCACCTCTTCGGCTTCCGCTCGGTCCAGGCCGACCTTCTCGAGCGTCGCCTCGAATCCGAGATGCTCCTGAACGAGCTTGAGGGCTTTCTTCGGTCCGTAGCCCCGGACACCCTCGTTGAAGTCGGTTCCGATCACGATCCCGAGGAGAATCAGTTCTTCATCGCTGATCCCGAGGCTCGAGAGCACCTCACCGCGGTCGATCAGCTGGGCTCCCGGGCTCGTGCCGCCGCGTCCTCGGGCGGCGAGACCCCGGACGAGCTTCGGTGAGCCGAACAGCAAGCTATCGTAATCCTCCGAGGCCGTCGCCCAGACGGTACCGTGGTGGGCCATCACGGCGGCCTGGGCCTCGCCCTCGCTTGGGGCCTGGATCGACGGGACGCCGAGGGCGCGAAGGAGTTCCTTCAACTCCTCCACCATCGGCCGGGTCAGTCGGGAGGTCTGCGCCGCCTTCTTCCGGGCCGTCTCGAGGTCACCGGCCGCAAGCGCCTGCTGCCACTCCCCCTCCGCCTTCTCCTTCGCCTCGATCCGTTGACGGATCGTACCGGTCTTCCGCTCGGGCGGCTTGCCGTCGAAGACCCAGACCGGGAGCACGCCCTCTCGGAGCAGGGAGGTGGTCCGGTAGAACACCCCCATCAGGTGGCTCGTGACATGCCCTTCCGCGTCGCTGAACAGTTGGCCATCCCTCTGGCGGATGGTCGCGAGGAACTGGTAGACCGCGTTGTAGCCGTCCACCGCCAGCATCCGGCCCGCGAGGGCATCCCAGGGAAGCTCCTGCGCGACAACGAGGTCCTTGAGGGGAAGCCCCACGGGGTCGTCCGAGGGGAGCCGAGTACTTGGGATTAGCGTGGCGAAAGTTCCGCCAGACTCTATAGGGGCCGACGTTTCCCTTGGGCCGAGGAAGAATCCATGGAGTTCACCTGGCGAGAAGAAGCGACCCCGTCGAAGAGTTTCGGTGAGGGGTCGGTCCTCGTTTCCGCATTCCCGAGCGCCGGCCTCGCCACGACGGTGGCGGGGCACTACATGATCCGGGCCCTGAACCTCCCGAGGGTGGGCCGGTTTGAGTCCCCGGAGATCGCCCCGATCGCGGTCGTGCAGTCCGGCGAGGTCCACCCCACGATCCGAGTGTACGGCCGCCCGGACCTCGGCCTCGTCCTCTCCGAATTCCCCCCGAGCCCCTCCCAGGCAAATTCGATCGCCCGGACGATCCTCGACGCGGCGGAGCGCCACAAGGCGCGGATGATCGTGGGGTTCGAGGGAGTCGTTCCGCATCCCCCGGGAGACGAGGAGCCGGAGGAGGAAACGGAGAGCGCCGTGGCGGAAGAGCAGGGTCCTGAACAGGTGTGGGTCGCCTACTCCCGGAAGGATTCGAGCCTCGTGAAGACCTTCGAGAACGCCAAGGCCCGTCTCCTCGAGGACGGCGTCATTGGCGGCGTCTCGGGGGCGCTCCTGGTCCAGGGCATGGGCCGCCCGGTGCCCGTGGTGGTCCTCCTCGTGAGCGCCCGGGTGGCCGAGGGACTACCCGACCATCGGGCGGGCGCGGCGCTCATCGAGACCCTCGACCGAATCCTTCCGGAGATCGAGATTGACACGGGACCGCTCCGCGCGCAAGCCGAGCAGATCGAGAAGGCGCTGCGGGCCGTCATGAAGTCCCACCCGGGGGCCGCGATCCCCGCCGCCGAGCCGGCCGCCCCGCAGCCCGGGATGTACGGTTAGCTCGCCGACCGGCCGCTCCGGCGCTCTCGGCCCGCTCAGGCGAACGACTCGGTGTACGAGACGAGGTAGAACGTCCCGACGATCATCACCGCGAACAGCGCCAGGATCGACACCGGGTTCGAGTGGAACTCGGCGACCGTGACCCCGATGAGCGCCGCGGGGAGGACGAGGAGCACCAGGACCGTGAAGAGTCGCCCGTCCATCGGAGTTCCCCGAGTCCGAACCTCTCATAAAGCTAAGTGGGCGGGGGGCCAGGGGGAACAGGCCTCCCGCCCAGAATCGGTTTCTGGGATTACTGAACCGTCGGGGGACGGACCTTCCCGTCGACTTCGAACGTGAGCTCGACCTCGCTGCCCTCGGCCTGGAGGGCCGGCATGGGAACCGGTAGTTCCGGTTCGGGAGTTCGGGCGGTCGGGACCACTCCGAGCGCGGGGCCTTCGATCTCGCCCGGTCCCGCGAGGCCCGGAGCGACGGTGGGGGCGAGCTCGGCCGCGTTCAGGATCGCTTCGGTGGGGGCGAGGAATGACCGCTCGATGTGCTCCTCGATGACCGATGCCCAGTGGTTCGCGATGCGCGAGAACGCGAGCGACCCGCACGTGGCGACGAGGCTCTCATTGTCGAGGGTCTGGAGGGTGGCGACCCCCCGCTCGCGCTTCTCCACGAACGACTCGACGAAGTGGAGCCGCCCGATGGCCCGGTCGGCGAGCGCGCGGCGCTCGCCTTCGCACCGGAAGGGTTTGATCACGAAGGCGCTCACGACTTCCGCGTTCCGGGATGCGACCTCGAGCACGTAGGGGAATGCCCCGCTGCCGGCGCCTCCTCCGAGGCTGCCGACCACGATGACGAAGGTGACTCCGTGGAAGATTCGCTGGAGCGCCGGTTCCGCGGCTCGGGCGAGCACGCCGCCCACGAAGGGGGATCCACCGGTGTCCGTGTCCGCCCCAGAGTCGGGACCGAGGTAGACGCGGCGGTCGAACTCGTCAAACCCCTGGACCTTCGGGTCGCAATTGATGGCGACGGTCTCCAGGTGCCGGAGATGGTGACGAGCGACCTCTTGGGCGACGCGTATCGCGCCGCCGCCAACCGCGGCGAGGACGAATCGCACGTCCTGCCCAAGACGAAGAGGGGTCTCCCAGCTTCCGCCGATCGGTTCCCCGCTTCCTGGTGTCAGATTTTGGTCGTTACCCTCTTGCCCGGCCTCGTAGGTCTCCACAACCCCCCCTTGACGGAGCACTCCAACCGCTCGCGCGCATCTACCGGCCGACGACCCCCTTGCGTTCCAGGTCCTTCGCGCTCTCTCCGAGCGCTCCGACCTGAGTCCGAGTCTCCACCGCCTCGCGCACCGTTGCGCGAGCCCGCTCGACGAGCTCGTGGACCTTCATCTCCATCTCGCCGCGGCGAACGATCTCGGCGAGGATGTCCTTCACCGAGCTGCGGTTCGCGACGTGGTGGGCGTAGGTCTCGAGGCTGGCGTACTCCTCGGGCCGAAGGCGCACGGGGACCTCGATGAAGCCCTCGGCGTCCACGGCGGGCGTGGGCGCGGTCGACATCGCGCGGGTCCGCAGGAACGCGTGCAGCGCCGCCCGCATGAGCTCCGAGCGGGTCGGGAACTCGCCGTTGGCTACGAACGAGTCGACCAGCTGGAGCTCTTTGCGGTTGCACCGTAGGGCGATGCGCGCGTCCTCGGGCTCCTCCCCGCGGGCCGGCGGCTTCTCGGAAGCCTCCTTGACTCGTCGGGAAGCGTTGTCGAACACAGTCGAGCAGAGGGATGGAAACTCCATCTACTTAAACACAAGCACGACCGCTCGATAGGAACTGCAAAAGACCCTGCCGGTCGCAGTTTTCTGACGTGTCGAACACAGTACCATTGTGGTCGAACGGCCTCAAAAACCTGATCCGTGACAGTATAACTCACTCGCGCGAGTCCCGCGGCCAGCGCGCAGATTGCGACGGCCGCGTCGAACCCATGGGTGAGGGTCGCGCGCGCAGGCGCGACGCGCTCCGGTCGCACACCGCACTGTGTGTCCCACTGACGTGCGAGAGTGTATCATTATGCGCATTGATGCGTATTACGTCAATAGCCGATGTGTAGTTCGTTTTCCGCCGTTTCCACTGCCCCGCAGATTCAAATACCAGATATCGGCCATACCGTCACCCGCGGGTCGAAGGGCCCACAAAACGGAGGAACGAACGCGGATGAACGTCTTTGGAAAGAACGAACGAAGCTGGCGAAAGGCGCGCAAGCGCGGTGTGTCGCCGATCATCGCTACGATCTTGCTCGTGGCGATTACGGTCGTGTTGGCCGCTGTGCTGTACGTCCTGATTTCGGGGTTGACGCACGGGACGGGGAGCGCACCTCTGGGAACGAACTTTGCCTGGGGCGCGGGAACCGCTCAGAACAACGCCACGAGCGCGGCTCCGAGCCCATGCACCGCCGCGAACGGGATCACCATCACCGCGACCTACTGCTACACGATCCAGATCTCGGGCATTGGCGGAGGCATCACGACCACGAACATTCTCCTGGCGCTTCGGGGAATCTCGGGTGCAACCATCGCTTGGCCTGTCGCAGCTGACATCGGCGTTTCCCTGCTCAGCCCGACGGCGACCGGCTATGTGGCGAAGTACACCCCGAGCACCTCGGCCTGGGGGTCGTTCCAGGGTACGTTCAACGGAGCACTCGCATCGGGGATGACCTTGGTCATTGGGTTCATTCCGGTCGCGGGCTGCCCGGCTCTCGGCAACTGCGGGCTTCTCGGAAGCTCGATTGAGGCCGTCGGCGCGAGCGGCTACTCTGGCGTGGTCACCTCGAACCCGTTCTCGTAGAACGGCTGGGTAGACAGCGACTAACCCTTTCCAGCCTGGACCCTCCGCCCGCAAGTCGGGCGGGGGTTCCACCCTTTGTTCCCAGTTTTCCTCAAAGTCGGTGCTGCTCGGCGCCGGCCCCCAAAAGGTCGATTCGAACTGCGGAGACCTCGGCCACGGACTCCGACCTGGGGGCGCGGAGTCCGATTCTTCTCCGCTCCGAGCCTCTTCGTCCCTCTCGGACGACAACGACTAAATACAGCCCTCCCACCTGTTTACACCGGTATTCGGGCGAGGCCCAACCACCGTGGTTGATTCCATGACAGGGATGCGGAGCCGGTGGCGCCGAAATGCGTCGAACAGGACGCGCGCGCGCCGGGGGCGAGGTATTTCCGACGTCGTTGCTACGATCCTCCTGCTCGCCCTGACAGTGACGCTGTTCGCGTCCATCTTCGCGTTCGTCACTTCGTTCCCGTCCCCTCCCTCCCAGAGCAACAACCAGTTCCAAGCGACCCTCCTCTACACGACCAACCTCACGTATGTCTCGGGGCTCCGTATCGTCCACCTGGCGGGGCCCGTCGTACCCGGGAACGCCCTGATCTACCTTAAGTCGGCCAACCAGCCAACGGCCCCCGAGTTCGCGAGCCCGTACTCGGTCTCCTCCGGGCTTTCCGGGTCCGGCTTGTGGAACCTGGGCCAGACCTGGAGTCTTAACTTCCCGCTCACCCAGATGCCCCGTTCGCAGGGCAACATCACGATCTACATCGTTTCGCAGTCCCAACTCCTCTTCACCGTCATCCTGCCCGGAACGCCGCTGAACGCGGCCCCGACCGTGGTGGCGACGTCCGTCTCGCCCGCGACCCCGGTGGTCGGGCAGTCGTTCACGGTCTATGCGACCCTCGCCGGTGCCTACAAGGCGAACTCGGTGTTCGTCAACCTCGGATCGGTCCCCGGGTGCCCCGGCACAGCCCAGAAGATGACCCTCAATGCCCAGGGGCAGTGGACGTTCCCCTGGAGCGCGGGAGCGACCAAGAACGGGACGTACTACGGGTTCGTGAACGCTTCCGGACTCAATAACTCGGGCCAGACGGCGGTCGGCGCGGTCACGATCATTATCGCCAACCCCGGCGGTTCGTCCGCTCCGTTCTCGGTCGGAGTGGTGGCCATTCCTCAGCCGCCGACGAACTACGTCAGCACCGATTACTTCGCGGCGATCATCACCTACACTGGCTCGACCCAAAACGCGGCCCTGAACGTCTCGTTCTGGGTGAACCAGACGCCGCACTCCCCGTTCACGGCCCATTCGAAGACCTCGACCGCGTTCACCGGCCCGTCGCAGCCCCTTACCATCTCGGGCCCCTCCACCGTCACCGTCTACGGAGTCAACCCGAAGGCCGGGGCGTTCTCCAGTTGGGTGTTGAATTCCTCTACCTGGGTGAACGCGTCCGCGACGATCACGGGAGTGGGCACCTCGAGTGGGTCCGACCCTTTGTCGACCCCCAACTACTTCGGGGCCAACGTATGGTATTCCAAGGCGAGCCCGGTCCATGGATGCACGACCACGGGCTCCAGTCCTACGTGCGGGTACGTTAACGCGACCGTCTGGGACAATTGGACGACGGCCCTCGGGGGCCCGTCCACCCTGACCTTCTCTGGAACCGTTTGGATCTCCGACACTGCCAACGGTACGGGCCACTTCACCGTCGCGAGCACCTCGGTGTCTCAGGGCGGGTCGGTCACCGTCAACCCCTCCTCGGGCCGCTGGGTCACGCCGACCCGGGGCACGATGGTGATGTACGTGACCCTCACGATCTACAACGGTGCCGTCATCGTCGGGTGGCTGTACGATACGAGCACGTACTCCGTTAGCTAGGACCGCCCGGGCCGGAAAGCGGCATCCGGCCGCGGGTCAACTGGCGGGCGCGGTACCGGTCGACGTAGCCCCTGGAAGCGCAGCCCCGCATTTCCAGCAGGTCTTCTCGCCGGCGTAGACGACCGCGTTACAGTTCGGGCAGTTGAGTTCGGCGGTGGCGGACGTGCTCTTGGGGCCCGACGGACCCACCCCCGAAGAGGGGAGCGGGGCCGCGCCCGACCCCTTGGTGGACGCCGTTTCACCGGCGGGCGGCACCGGTCCCGGGGCCCGCTGCGCCGCGTCCTTGCGTCGCCGCTCCCGGCTCTTGAACAGCATGTAGACGAGGAGGATGCAGTAGAACGGCGCCCCGAGCAGCAGGAAATCCTGCGTGTAGATCTCGGAAAGGATCTCGGTGTACGTGTCCGTGAAGGAACCGACCACCGGGCCCTCGATCCCGTTGTACATCGGGTCTCCGATCAGGAGCTGAAAGTACGGCTTGTGGGGGGCGGTGGTGTTGTTCGTGTAGATGCCCATCTGCCACGCCCAGATCCCGAGCGTCCCGATGTCGTAGTGGAACTGGACGCTGTACGGGGTCGTGATGTTGGGGAGCGACTTGTTCTGAATCAGAATGAACGGATAACCGGCAGCACAGTTGGGCGAGTTGTTGCCGGTCGCCCCCGGACAGGTGCTGATGTACAGGTCGAGTTCGACCGGCGTCGTATTTCCTATCGGATGATTCGCGGGATAGACGGTGACGGTCCACGTGAAGTTGGTGCTGGTGTTGCCCGTGTAGGGCGAGACGCTCGCGTTCTGCATGAGGGGACCGCCGTTCGAGTAGGGCGAGCCGGCGCCCGAGGCCGCGGGACTGACGGGGGTCCTGACCGTCTGCGTGTACACGAGGTTTACGAGCGGCGCGACCACCAGGATGATGACGAGCCCGGTGATCGCAAGATAGCGAGGTCGCTTGAGCCCGACCCATATCGGAACGGCCAGGCCGAGGAGCAGGATCGCGGGGATCGCGATGATGATGTTGACGTACGCATACGACGCGAAGACCACGGCGATCGCAAGCAGGAGGAGAAGGACCCCGCCGAGTGGCGTCCCGAGGAAACGCCTAAAGCCGCCCTGAGATTGCTGCGCCACGGAACGGGAGGTGAGACCGGCCTCCCCTTATTAGCTGATGGCAGGCCCGAGTCGAACCGCGACCGAACCCGGGCCCTCGCTCGCGCTGATCGTCCTGGATGGGCTCGGAGACCGACCCCATCCGGACACCGGTAACGAGAGCCCGGTCCAATCGGCGGCGACCCCCAACCTCGACCGTCTCACGGCCCGCGGGCTCATCGGCGACCTGACGGTCGTCGGCCCCGGGATCGCGCCCGAGTCCGACGCCGGCGTGTTCGCCCTTCTCGGGTACGACCCGGTCCGGGATTCTCCCGGGCGCGGCGTGCTCGAGGCGTTGGGGGTCGAGATCCCCCTCGCCGTCGGGGACGTCGCTCTGCGGCTGAACTTCGCCACCATCGATGGGGACGGAACGGTCCTGGACTCCCGCGTCGGGCGCTCCCTGGGGACGAACGAGGCGCGCGAGCTGGCCCGCGGGATCACGGACGCGAACCTCCTCGGACCAGAGGAGATTCGGGCGGAGGTGCGGGCGACGGTCGGGCACCGGGGCGTGCTCTGGTTGCACCCGACCGGCGGCGGTCCTCTCTCGCCAGAGATCTCGAACGCCGACCCTTTCTACGAGAAGGTGGGTGGGATGGGCCAGGCGCGGCGGCCCGAGTCGCCGAAGGTACTCGAGGTGGTTCCGACCGACGCGACTTTCGAGGCGGCCCGGACCGCCCGCGCGGTCAATCTGTTCCTCTCCCGCTCGCGCGATGTGCTGGCAGGCCACCGGGTCAATGCGCGGCGGGCGATCGGGGGAAAGAAGGTGGCGAGCGGCCTGCTTCTCCGGAACGCGGGCGCACTCCCCCGGACTCCCATCCCGTCGTTCGAGCAGAAGTACGGGGTTGCCGGCGCCGCGCTCACCGAAATGCCCGTGGAACGGGGGATCGCCCGAGTGCTGGGCCTCGAGGATCGATTCGTCGGCCCGATGGGCGTGGACCGGGACGCGGGGTATCGAGAGCGTGCCTTGACGACGAAGGAACTCCTTTCCCGGAGCCCGTTCGTCTACGTCCACCTCAAAGGTCCGGATGAGCCCGGCCATGACGGGAACGCGCTCCTCAAGCGGGAGGTCGTCGAGGCGATCGACCGGTCGTTCTTCGGCCCGTTCCTCGAAGGGCTGGACCTGGCCCGCGTGCGGGTAGCTGTGACCGCCGACCATGCGACACCGTGCGTCCTCAAGGGACACTCGGACGACCCGGTGCCGTTCCTCCTCGTCGGCGCCGGAGTCCCGTCGGCAACGAGCCCGGGGCCAATCAAGTTCGGTGAGACCGCCGCGCACCAGGGGACCCTCGGCCACCGGCGAGGGTCCGACGTTCTTCCACTGCTCTTTCATCCTCCGGCTCCGGCGGCATGATCGCCCCCGGGCTTCGGGTCCCGCGAGGCCGCGGCGAGGACGTTCGACGGGCCCTCCTCGAAGCGGGACTCCTCCGCTCGGACCTCGAGATACGACACGAGGACCAGTTCATCGTCCTTCCGATCGTGAGCGGACCGGGCGAGGTCCCCCCCGCATGGGGCGAGGTCGTCGAGTGTGAGTTTCGGGAATTCCCCCGGGGAGGGCCGACCCGATACCGAGACCTTCTTTCGTGGCCCGAGAGCGAGAAGGAAGCGTTGCCGCGGTCGTTCGACGTGATCGGGGACATCGTGCTCATCCGACTGCCGCCCGAGCTCGAGAGGCGAAAGGAGGCGGTCGGTGAGGCACTGCTTCGATTCGTCCCGGGTGCGCGGCTCGTTGGCCTCGACCGCGGCGTCCACGGGCCGGACCGTCGCCGAACCGTCGAGAGGATTGCCGGCGATGGTCCCTGGCGCACGCGTCACCGAGAGAACGGGGTCGAGCTTGAGGTCGATGTCGCCCGGGCCTACTTCTCCCCACGGCTTGCCCGCGAACACGCGAGGGTGGCCGACGAGGTACTGTCGGGGGACCGGGTCTACGACCTCTGTTGCGGCGTGGGGCCGTTCTCCGTGACGATCGCGCGACTCGGTCGGGCGTCCCGGGTGACGGCGGTCGATGCGAACCCGGACGCTATCGAGCTCCTGAGGGCGACGTTGGCGCATCACGATTTCGGCGGCCGGGCGACTCCGGTCGTCGCCCGGCTCGAGGAGTTCCTGCCCGCTGCCGAGCCCGTCGAACGGGTGGTGCTGAATCTCCCTCACGAAGGGATTAAGTATCTACCCTCGGTGGCGCGGACCACCGCGCCGGGGGGGCGTCTCTACTACTACGAGGTCGTGCCCCGGTCGGAGCTCGCCAGCAGAGGGACCACGCTCGTGAACCTACTCGCCCCCGTGGGAGTCTTCGAGGTCGTCGCCGAGCACGTGGTCCATCCGTACTCCCCCTCCTCGGACCTCGTCGCATTCGACCTTCAGAGGTCGAGGTAGTCAGGGAATCATGGCGCACGTGGTCACGCTCGGTGAGGTGTCGGAGTCCGACCTTCCCCTCGTAGGGGGGAAGGCGAGCAAGCTCGGCGAGCTCGTCCGGGAGGGGCTCCCCGTCCCGCCGGGGTTCGTCCTCACGACCGAGGCGTACGACGCCTTCGTCGACCAGACCGACCTGAAGACCGAGCTCCCGGCCGCTCTCGCCACGATCCGACCGGACCAGGCCGAGACCGTGGAGGCGGCCTCCCAGAGAATTCGACGCCTGTTCGAGACCGTCCCGTTCCCGACGGCGCTTCGCGAAGAGGTGGAGGCGGCCTACGAGGCGTTCGCAAAGCAGTTCACGGTCCGCTTCTGTGCGGTCCGCTCGAGCGCGACCGCGGAAGACCTCGAAGGAGCGTCGTTCGCGGGACTTCAGGAAACCTACCTCAACGTGACCGGGACGGATCAAGTGGTCACGGCGGTCCGGAAGTGCTGGGGTTCGCTGTTCACGCCACGAGTGCTCATCTATCGTCACCGGAAGGGATTCGACCAGGGAACCGTGCGTCTCGCCGTCCTCATCCAGAAGATGGTCGACGCCTCCGTGAGCGGCATCCTGTTCACGCGGGACCCGAACACGGGCGAGAACCACATGATCGTGGAAGCGGGCTGGGGGCTCGGTGAGGCGATCGTGGGCGGGGAGGTCACCCCGGACCACTACGTGATCGACGGGAGCACGCTCAAGGTCATCCACAAGCAGTTATCCGAGCAGAAGGTTCGGCTCGTTCGTGACGAGCTCGGAGGCAACCGACGCGAGGACGTCCCGGCCGCCGAAAGGAGCGCCCAGAAGCTTCCCGACCCTCGGCTGCACCGTCTCGCCTCGCTCGCCCGGGTCATCGAGTCCCATTACCGTCGTCCGATGGACGTCGAGTGGTGCGGGGACGCCGAGACCCTCTACATCGTCCAGGCGAGGCCCGTGACGACGATCCCGAAGTCCACGGTGCCGGCAACACCCGCCGAACCGGGTGCGGCTCCCGCCGCGAAGGGCCCTCCGGGAGAGGAAGCACCCCTGCTCCGGGGGTTCGGGGCGAGTCCGGGAACCGCCGCCGGCGTCGCGCGCATCCTGCACGGACCGGCGGAGATGGAGAAACTCAAAGCCGGCGAGATACTCGTCACCTCGATGACAACCCCGGACATGGTCCCGGCGATGTCCCGGGCGGCGGGGATCGTTACCGACGAGGGTGGGATGACCTGCCACGCCGCAATCGTCTCCCGGGAGCTCGGGGTGCCCTGCGTGGTGGGGACCCGAGAAGCGACGAAGCTGATCGGGGACGGCACCGAGGTCACCGTCGACGGTAAGACCGGGGCGGTCTACCGCGGTCTACGCGCCAGCATGGCCTCCGCCGCACCCGCGCCGGTCGCCACGGCCCACGGGGTCGCGGGCTCTCACGAAGGGGCACCGATCACCGCGACCAAGATCTACGTGAACGTCGGCGTTCCGGAGAAGGCCGAGGAGTATGCGCGTCTCCCCGTATCGGGGGTGGGCCTGCTCCGGATCGAGTTCATCTTCACCGCCCACGTTCGGGAACATCCGCTCGCCCTCCTCAAGAAGGGACGGAAGGATGAGCTCGTCCGGCGGCTGGCCGAGGGGATCGGCAAGGTCTGCCAGGCGTTCCATCCGCGCCCCGTGATCATCCGGACCTCCGACTTCAAGACGAACGAGTACCGCGGCATGCCCGGGGGCGAGGAGTTCGAACCGGTCGAGGAAAACCCGATGATCGGGTGGCGGGGCTGCTCCCGGTACATCTCCCCGGTCTACCGGCCGGCGTTCCTCTGCGAGCTCGAGGCGGTCCACCGGGTCCGCACCGAGATGGGCCTCAAGAACGCCATGGTCATGCTGCCGTTCGTCCGCAATACCTGGGAGCTCGAGGAGATCGCCGAGATGATGCGCTCCCAGGGCCTGCGGCGTTCCCGGGATTTCCAGCTCTACCTGATGGCCGAGGTCCCCTCGGTCGCACTCCTCGCGCGAGAGTTCTCGAAGCACTGTGACGGGT
>CAZCNZ010000059.1:0-4653 GCA_964500245.1 uncultured Thermoplasmatales archaeon
CCTCCGACGCGACGCCTTCACCGTGCCACCGGGCTGTGTCGTTTCTGCTCCGGAGCTCAGACTCTCGCCTGTCGGGCTCCCGCCCGACCCCGCGTTTCCCGGAGCGGGGACTTTCCTCAGCGGCCGGCCGTTGCCGGCACGGACCACCGTCAGCTGCCCTCCACCTCCTGGCGTAGTAACGACCCCTCGGGGGTGCAAAAAGACTCTGGTCCCGTGGAGGACCCCACTCTTAGGGAAGACCGAATAACCCGCAGGGGGTCCCCTATAGGATGTCCGGGAAGCCATTGCCGCGGGGAGGCGACAGTGACGCTGGTCCCGCGAGGGGCCCCGGCCTCATGCCGTGCGTTCTCCTTCGGAAGGGCCAAGTTTGCTTGCCCGGTCCGGACGGGCCCAAGACGGCGAGGTCCCGCGACGGCCGCCCCTTCGACCCGTTCGATGTCATCGACCGCCTGGCCCAGGACTATTCGATGGTGTACTTGGTCGACCTTGACGGCCTCGAGCGGGGGGACCCTCAGCTCGATTACCTGCAGGAGATCGCCCGCGAGGTCTCCCTCTGGGTGGACGGAGGGGTCCGTACGGCGGAGCAGGCGATCGACATCCTCATTACCGGTGCGCGACGGGCCGTTCTGTCGAGCGCCTATCTGCGCGGGCCTCGCCAGCTACGACGAGCTTGGCGGCTTTCCACGGAACTCGTTTTCGAGATGGAGATCGACTCCTCAGGTCAACTGGTGCTGGCGGATACCACGTGGGGCACCGAGGACCCCGTCGAGCTGGCTCGGCTCGTCCGCGAAGCGGGCCCGGACCACGTGGTCCTATCCCCTCGGGAAACCGACCCGAACTGGGCCCTGGTCGCCCGAGTGGCCGTCGGCGGACCTACTTGGGTCGATGGCTCCTTTCACCCACGCGACCTCTCCTCACTCGCGAGGGCGCACGCGACCGGCGGGATATTCCACATCGACGAAATCCTTCAGAATTGGGGCGACGCGCCCCTTGCGGGTGCGGAACGTTCAGCATCAGAGTCCTCGACGCGCGATGATGAAAACTAGAACCAGCTGATCAGGGATGAGTAATGGGCGGGCTGAGCGCGCAGGACCGACGGGTAACGGAGGACTGGTCGCCCAATCCTTTTAGGTGAGGAACGGGTCGCCCGCCGCCCAACACCCATGCCGGAGTCGAGTCCGATCCGCGTACGGTTCCCCGACGCGAAGGAGCTCGTGTTCCCCGCGGGCACCCGCGCGGAAGAGGCTCTCTCGCGGTGGGACCCGATGCAACTGAAGAACGCCCTCGCCGCCTCCTGGAACGGGGTCCCCGTCGACCTCGCGTTCGCGCTTCCCACGGACGGGGACCTCGCACCCCTCACCTTCGAGGACCGCGCGGGCCGCGACATTCTACAGCACTCTTCCGCGCACTTGGTGGCGAAAGGTCTGGTCGAGACGATTCCGGGAGCACGACCGACGCACGGCCCTCCGACCGAGGAGGGGTTCTTCTACGATTTCGACGTCCGTCCGCTTACCCCCTCGGACATGGACGCGGTCCGAGCGGTGATGGACCGGGCGATCCGAGCCCGCGAGCCGTTCGTCCGGAGGGAGATCTCCCGCGCTGATGCCGAGACGCTCTTTGCCTCGAACCCTCACAAGCTGCGATACATCGCGGAGACCCCCGAGGGAGAACCGGTATCGGTGTACGATACGGGCAGCTTCACGGACCTGTGTCGCGGCCCACATGTCCCGAACACCGGTTGGCTCGAAGGGATTCACATCCTCGGATTCTCGGCGATCGCCCAGGAGGACCCGAGCGCGCCGGCGATTCAGCGGATCCGGGGCGTCGGATTCCCGACCCACGCGGACCTCCAGCAGTTCCTCAAGATGCGGGCCGAGGCGGAGGCGCGGGACCACCGGGCCATCGGTACCAAGCTCGACCTCTTCTCGTTCGTAGACGAGGCCCCCGGGTTCCCACTCTGGCACCCGAACGGGATGATTGTCGTCCGCGAACTCGAGAAGTTCATCCGAGAGCACCTCGAGGAGGCTGGCTACCTAGAGATCCGGACGCCCCTCCTTTTCGCGCAGTCGATCTACGAAACCAGCGGCCACTGGGAGCATTACCGGGAGAACATGTTCCTGACCGAGGACGAGGGTCGGGTCTTCGGCTGGAAACCGATGAACTGTCCGGGGTCGATGCTGATCTTCCGCTCGCGGGCGCGAAGTTACCGGGAGCTTCCTATGCGGCTCGCCGAGTTTGCCCCGCTCCATCGGATGGAGGCGAGCGGAACCCTCCACGGCCTGACTCGGGTCCGGGAGATGGTTCAGGACGATGCCCACATCTTCCTGACCGAGGAGCAGGTCGAGGCTGAGATTCGAATACTCCTCGCATGGGTCGAGCGGGCGTTCTCGACCTTCCGCCTTGAGTGGAACGTGGAACTCTCGACGCGGCCGGCCAAGTTCCTGGGGGAAAAGGAGACCTGGGACCGCGCGGAGGCGACCCTCGAACGCGTGCTCAAATCGGTCCACGCGACCTATCGCATTGCGCCGGGTGAGGGAGCGTTCTACGGCCCGAAGATCGACATCCACGTCCGCGACAGCCTCGGGCGGCCCTGGCAGACCGGGACGATCCAACTCGACTACCAGATCCCCCTCCGCTTCGGGCTCGAGTATCAGGGTCCCGACGGCCAGCTGCACCACCCCGTCGTGGTCCACCGGACGATCCTCGGTACCTGGGAGCGGTTCCTCGGTGTCCTGCTCGAGCACGTCGGCGGACGGCTCCCCCCGTGGCTCGCACCGGTGCAGGTCCGCGTACTGCCGGTCACCGACCGACACGACGCGGCGGCCCAGGGACTCGTCGAAGAACTCCGCTCGGCGCACCTGCGGGCAGAAGGAGTCGGCACCGAGGACTCGATCGCGAAGCGCGTCCGCAACGCCGAGGTCGACCGAGTCCCATGGGTGGTCGTCCTGGGCGACAAGGAGGTCGCCGACGGGACTGTCACACTGCGGGTCCGGGGGTCGCGGGAGACCCGAACCTACTCCCGCCCCGAGTTCCTGGCGTACGTCACCGAACGAATCCGACGGCGGGAGTTCGACCCGTAGGGCTACGGAGAGTGCGAGCGGCGCGAACGGCGCGCCTCGATGCGGGCGTCCAGATACATCGTTTCGAGCTCCGCGGAACCGATCTGGTGCTCCGAACGCAGATGCTCGCGCATGCGCACGAGTTCGACCGGATGTCCACAGACCTTGCACGGCACCCGCGAGCGTCGCATCTCCGCGTCCCGGGCCGCCGACGATTGCATGCGACGGCTACGGTCGGGGCAGGATAAAACCCCGTACGCCCCCGCCGAACACGGGGTAGACGGCTCCAGCGGGTAAGGTTTAATTACGGTCCCCCTTGAACGGCCCCGTATTTCGAGGGAGACTCATGGATTTGTCAACCGGTCAACTCGAGCTGCTGGTGTTGGTGGCCGCTCTGGTCGGGCTCGCGTACGCGGGTCTCCAGACCCTCTTCGTCCTGCGGGAGGACGAGGGCACCGAGCGCATGCGGGAGATCTCGGCGGCGATCCGGGAGGGCGCCCTGGCGTTCCTGCGCCGGGAGTACATGTTCGTCTTTGCGGCCGCGGCGGCGCTCGCGGTCATCATCGCATTCGCGTTCGGCATCACGGGCGACGGCGCCCGCCTTGCGGTAGGGTTCGTCTTCGGCGTCGGCGGAAGCGCGCTCGCCGGAGCGGTCGGGATGGTCGTCAGCATCCGGGCGAACGTCCGGACGGCGGCGCACGCGATGAAAGGCAACCTCGGCGCCACGATGCGCTACGCCTTCCGCGGCGGCAGCGTGACCGGGATGTCGGTCGCGAGCCTCGCCCTGCTCGAATTGATCGGGTTCTACTGGGTCTTCAACGGCAACGTCCTCGACATGGTCGGCGTCCTGTTCGGCGCCTCCCTGATGAGCCTCTTCGCGCGGGTGGGTGGCGGAATCTACACGAAGGGCGCGGACGTCGGGACCGACCTCGTCGGCAAGGTGGAGGCCGGCATCCCGGAGGATGACCCGCGGAACCCCGGGGTCATTGCGGACAACGTCGGGGACAACGTGGGCGACTGCGCCGGAATGGCGGCCGACCTCTTCGAGACGTACGTGGTCACCGCGCTCGCGGCGATGCTCCTCGCCTACCTCATCGGTCTCACCGGAAGCTCGGCCCTCACGACCGTTTTCCCGAACTCGGTGATCTTCCCGTTGCTCGTCTGCGCGTGGGCGATCGTCTCGACGATCGTCGGGACGTTCTTCGTCCGGATGCGGACGAACGGAACGATCATGGGAGCCCTCTACCAGGGGCTCGCCGCCACGACCGGGGTCGGGCTCGTCGGGCTCTACGTCTTGGATCTCTACTTCATGGGCGGAAACCTCGGCATCTTTGTCGCGACGGCGGTCGGGCTCGTCGTGATGGTCCTCATCGTGATCATCACCGACATCTACACGAGCGCGAAGTACCGGTCCGTCCACAAGATCGCCGAGGCGTCCCAGGCCGGCGCCGGTCCGACGGTCATCAGCGGACTCTCGGTCGGGCTCGAGTCGACCTGGCTACCCGCGCTCACCCTCGTCAGCGGGACGCTGGTCGCCTTCGCCGCGGTGGGATGGTACAACGGGTTCTCCTGGACCCACGCTCCGGACAGCTAC
>CAZCNZ010000060.1:0-4241 GCA_964500245.1 uncultured Thermoplasmatales archaeon
CTCCTTGATCGCGAGCAGCGGCGCGAGCTTCTTGTACGAGAGCACGGGGCCGTCCCGGCAGACGAATGACGGCCCGTACTGGCAGTGGCCGCAGAACCCGAGGGCACACTTCATGTTCCGTTCCATCGAGATCCAGATCGACTCGGACGGTACCCCGCGTTGGGCAAGGGCCTGGGCCGTGAGCTTCATCATGATCTCGGGGCCGCAGACGAACGCGGTCGTCTTCGCGGCATCGAACCGGGCGTCGGGAATCCGCGTCGTCACGACACCGACGTCCCCGTACCACTCCCTTCCCGCGGCGTCGACGGTCGTCTGGATCCGCATCTCCCGGCGCTGAAGCCAGTCGCGGACCTCTTCCGCGTAGACGAGGTCCTTCGGCGTGCGCGCCCCGTAGATGATCTCGACGCGGCCGAATTCGGCCCGCCGCCGGAAGATCTCGTACATGGTGGGCCGGAGTGGCGGAAGACCGAGGCCGCCCGCGACCACGACGATGTCACGTCCGCGCGCCGAGTCGAGCGGCCAGCCGTGCCCGTAGGGGCCCCGGATGCCGACGGTCGCCCCGGGCTTCATCCCGGCGAGCGCGTTCGTGATCTTTCCGACCGCACGCACCGTGTGGACGAGCTGCTCCGGATGGGTCGGGTCTCCGCTGATCGAGATCGCGGATTCTCCCACGCCGAAGACGTAGACCATGTTGAACTGGCCTCCCTGGAAGTGGAGGCGGTCGCCGGGGACGCGGGGCTCGAGGCGCAGCGTGAACGTGTCCGGCGTCTCCTGGATGTTCTGACGGACGACGTACGGCCGGGGCGCGTACGGATGCGTCCCGAAATGGCCGACCCCGGGCGTCTCTCCCCCGAGGGGGTGCGCTTCAGCGGCCATGGATGTCCAGGAGCTGGACGCGCGTGTTTTCGAGGCGTTCCGCGATCACCGGCAGAAACTTCAGGAGGAACTGATAGGCGAGCGCCGGATGGGCGGCGAGCGCGTAGCGGGCGGCCGCGGCGTTGATGGCGACCACCTGGGTCGGCTTCGTCGCTCGGGCATCGAAGCGCCACCGATACGGGGCGACCAGCCAGGACCAGCCGAGGATCTCTCCCCGCCCGATCGTCTCGACCGTGATCGCACCGCGGTCGGCCGACCCGACCTCCAGGGCGACCTTACCGTCCACGACGAGGAAGAACTCCTCGGCGGGTCGTCCTTCGCGCACGAGCATCTCCCCGACATCGTAGGTCCGCTCCTCGGCTTTCGAGATCATCGCGTGGACCAAGGTCGGGTCGAGTCCGACGAAGAACGGGTGGTGCAGGACGCGGTCCGCAATCGCTTCGCTTGAGGGTTCGCTCATTTCTTTACCTCCGAGGTCGCGAGGGTGGGAGGCGCCGTCCGGATCGCCGCGACCTCCTCCGTGAGGTCGATCCCGACGGGGCACCAGGTGATGCAGCGGCCGCAGCCGATGCATCCCGAGGTACCGAATTGATCGTACCACGTGGCGAGCTTGTGGGTGAGCCACTGGCGATAGCGGGAGAGGCCACTCTTCCGGACCGCCTGGCCGTGCATCTCCGTGAGACCGAGGTTGAAGCACGAATCCCAGCGGCGCCAGCGCTCGACCGTGTCGACCGAGAGGTTCGGCACTTCCTCCTGGTTGCTGCAGAAGCAGGTCGGGCAGACCATCGTGCAGTTCGTGCAGGAGAGACAGCGTTTCGCGACAATCTCCCAGCGGGGATGCTCTAGGTTCTTCAGCAGAAGGTCGTGGATTCCCTCGGTGTCCATCGTTCGGCCCATCGAGGAGGCCGCTCGGGCCACGACGGCGGCGGCCTTGGTGGAGTCGTCCGCCGCGAGCGGCTTGAGCGGCACTTCCGCGACAACCGCCGCCCCGGCCTCCGAACCGACCTCCACGAGGAAATAGTGCCGACGAGGTTCGAGGATCTCCGTGAGGACAAGGTCCGCTCCCCCGGAGTGAATCGCCGGCCCCGTGCCCATCGAAACGCAGAAGCAGGTTCCGCCGGCCTGAGCGCACTGCACGGCCACGCGGAAGATCCTCTGGCGGCGAGCAGCGTATCCGGGGTCGACCGCCGGTCCACCCAGGAAGACGCGGTCCTGGACGGCGACGCCCGCGAGTTCGCACGCGCGCATCCCGAAGAACGCGTACGTCGGTCCGTCCGTCGGTTCGGGGGCGACGGTGAACGACTCCCCGTCTCGGTGCGCCGTCCAGAGGCGCTCCCGCGACGGGTAGAGGAACTTCTTCCACGAGAACGGGCCGACCGTGTAGCCGAACAGCGCTTCGTCTGAGCGCCGCTCGAGCCGGTACTTGCCGCCGGATTGGACATCCGTCCAGCCGATCGGGAGGTCATCCACGCCCGACAGGTGGTCATAGACGATCGCCCCGTCCCGAACGGTCGGTCCCACCACCTGGTACCCCTTCGCGTGCAGCGCGCGGAAGAGGGAAGGGAAGTCGTGCCGCTCGAGGACCCGACGATCACCGACCTTCAATGTCTCCATAGAATCGCTCCGGAGGACTACGGGGCCCCCATCGGGCGGGTCGATAGGCCATGGCCGTAATGTGGCTGTCGCTGAGAACGAGCCTGCGGGCCGGCCGGCACGCACCCCCGATGAACGCTCAACACCGTCCCCGGCGAGGACCACACGCCGGGATGCATGAACGAGCGGTCAAGCCTCGTTGACGTGGCCCCTCCGGGCGGTCGAAGCCCGCCGGTCGCCCCCGGCCACCCGATTCGGAGTTCGCCTGCGAAACTCCGCCTAGATCAATTAGTTATCTTTTTATACAAACGATAGGTTACTTTTGCTGTAAACCCCCAAGGGAGAGCCATGACGAGCGAAATCCAGAAGCGAGAGAGCCTTGCCGACCCGTGGACCGAGATCGACCGTACCTTCGACGCGATGCGGCGTCGTTTCGCCGAGTCGTTCGGGATCGTCCCGCTCGGTCCGTTCGAGACCGAGATCGGGCTCCGCTCCCCGCGCACCGACGTGACCGACACCGGCTCCGCCTACAAGGTCACCGCCGAGATCCCGGGGATCCCGAAGGAGAAGCTGGACGTTCGGATCCGCGGACCTCTTCTCGAGATCCGAGGCGAGAGCGCCACGGAGACGGAGCAGACGGAGGAGCACTACCTCCACCGCGAACGCACGTACTCCGGGTACTACCGTTCGCTCGAACTGCCCGAACCCGTCGTTGCGAGCAAGGCGAAAGCCATGGTCGTGAACGGGGTCCTCGAGCTCGAGCTCCCGAAGCAGACCCCCACCCCTTCCGAACCCGAGGTCAAGGTTTCCGTCGCCTAGATCGACGGAGCATCGACCCCGCCCCGGGAGACCTCCCGGGGCACCCCTTTTTTTCGCGGTCGCGACCCATCGAACGGGGCCGACCGCAGCAACCGTTCGCCGGGAGAGGGCGCCCTACCCGAACCCGGGGATGGACTTTCCGTCGCGGGACGCGCCCGGCCGCAACGGCGGTTTGCGCAGTTCCTTCGGGCACTCGACGAGCCGCACGAGCGGAGCGGACTGGACGATGTAGGCGGGAAGGCCGGTGTTCGGGTCGTTGCCCGCCCTCAGGATGTTCATGATCTCGAGGCGGATCTCGACCACCGAACCGTCCTTCAGTTTCAGGCGGACCTTCCCGTCGCCTTCCACGACCGAGTAGTCGACGATCTCGGCGTTCGATAGGTCCGGCGGTGGCGCGCCGGGCGCTCCAATCATCGGGCGCCCCGGGCGGCCGTTCGCGCTTTGAGGACCGACCGGGGGTCTTCGCCCCCGACCGTGAGACCGAGGGAGACGCAGCTCCCGATCACCTGGTTCATCTTCTCCTCGATTGACCGACCGAAGAGGTCGTCCCCCTTCGCCTCGGCGATCCGCTTCACCGCATCCAAGGAGACGTCGCCGACGACCTCGCTCTTCGGCTTTCCCGACCCCTTCTCCTTCTTCGCTTCCTTGAGGAGGAGGGCCGCGACCGGGGGACGGCCGACCACGAGCGTGAACTCCCGCGTGTTCGGGTCGACCCGGACGATCACCGGGACGCGCATCCCGGCGAACTCCTTCGTCTGCTCGTTGATCTTCGCGACGACCTGGCCCACGTTAACGCCGAGCGGGCCGAGCGCCGAGCCGAGCGTCGCGCCGGCCGCGGCCTTGCCTCCCTCGACGAGGATGCTCACCTCAACTGCCACTCTTTCCGCCTCCCTTTTCGAGCATACGCACGTGGTCGCCCCGGACCGTGACCGGGATCGGGACCACGGCCTCGT
>CAZCNZ010000061.1:0-5253 GCA_964500245.1 uncultured Thermoplasmatales archaeon
GCCGATGGGCGTGGACGAACTTCTCGGCATCTTCGACTTCGGAGGACTCCCGATCGAGGACGTCGAGGGGTCCGTTCGGGCTCTTGGCGCCGAGTTCGCCCCCGCCGCTCGGTCGGCCGAATCGACTTAACCCACCGGTTCATCGGCGTCGCGGAGCGATCCATGCCCGAGATCCTACCGGGAATCCACCTCGTGGAAGGAGTCGACCCGTCGCCGGACTTTTCGACCCACGTCTACCTCGTGAAAGAAAAGGGCGGCGCCTGGACGCTCATCGACACCGGCCTCCCGGGTGCGTCCACGGCCATTCTTGCCTACTTCGCGAAGCTCCAGATCGCGCCGACCTCGGTGAAGAAGGTCTTGATCACCCACCTTCACCGCGACCACGTCGGCTCGCTCAAGGTGATGCTCGAAAAGACCCACGCTCGGTCGTTCGCGCACTGGATCGAGGCGGCGTACATCGCCTGCGACCCGAAGTACGACGGTCCGGGGACCCCGCCGGCGGAACCCGTGATCGTCGACGAGGCGTTCAAGGACGGTGACCCGATCGATGCGGCGGGGGGGCTGATCGCCTACCATACCCCCGGTCACACGCCCGGGCACGTTTCGTTCTACCAGCCGGAGCGGAAGATTCTGTTCTCGGGGGACCTGTTCTTCGTGGACGGCGAGACCCCATCGCTCACCCCGCCCGACTTCACGCACCACACGCCGACGGCGGTGATCTCCGCGCGCCGGATGGCCCGGCTCTCGATCGATTCCCTCCTGAGCTACCACGGCGGACCGATCCTGAAGAACGGCGGTGGAGCGGTTCGAGCGCTGACGCAGAAGTTGTAGGCGACACCCGTCGCTGGGAGCGGCGGTAGCACCGCCCCCGCTCTCGCCGCGGGTCGCGAATGGGACTGGCCAGATTTGGACTGGCGTCTCGGAGTCCCGAACCCCGAAGGATGGACCAAGCTACCCCACAGTCCCGGACGCGGAGTTGCCAGAGGGCGGCGCTATTTGAACGTAGGGGCGAGCCGGGGAACGAGCGGCATTCCGAGGCCGTTTCACCATCTCTCCCGTCGGCTTTACATGCGAGTCCGCCGATGGGAGGGGTGAAGCGGAGATGGCCGGTTCTACCTCCGTCCCCCCGATCCCAGGACTCGCTCCCGTCGGTTCCCTTTCGTGGAGCGTGCCCGGGCTCGAGGAGGACCCGACGATGTGCCTGCGTTGCCGCTCGGCGCAGCTGCTCTGCGGCAAACCGGTCTGTCCCATCCTCGTCAAGTACCGCGCGTTCGAGCGGACCCTGCCGATGGTGAACGGGGTGGACCTCGACGGCACTTCCCCCCCGGGCCTCTTCGTCGGCCGGTTCGGGTATCCCAAAGTGTCGGTGGGGCCACTGCTGAGTCCGGAGCACGGCTCCACGGAACTCTTCGATACCCCGGAGCAGTGGGTCGGTCGATCGGTCGCTGAGGTGGTCTCGTTCCGGACGGGTCTCGTTCGGGGAACCACTCCCATCCGCGTCACGGACGCGGAAAGGCCCATCCCGATCTTGGAGGAACTTCAGCTCCTGGGGATTGCGGCAGAAACCGTCGACAGCGAGGCCCATTTCCGCCGTCCCCCCCGAGGGCATCTCTCGCTCAGCGACTCGACCCCCCCGTTCGGACCGTCCGCTCCGATCGAGAAGATGCATCTCGACGTCCGTCGGGTCGACCCCAACCTGGACCGGCTCACCTCGGATGTGCATGCCAACGCGCGCGTCGCCGTCGAGGAACTCTACCACCGGGGGGTTCGCGTCAGCCGGATCCAGCGGGCGTTCAGCGTCGGGACGCTCGGCCGACGGGGCCGACGTAAGCTTGTGCCGACCCGCTGGAGCATCACCGCCGTCGACGACCTCCTGTCGAAGATGAACCTCGAGCAGATCCGGAGCTTCCCGGAACTCTCCGACCTCCTCCTCTACCGGTTCACCGCCCTGGACAACCGTTGGGTGATCGCGCTACTGCCGGGCGCCTACCGCTACGAATCGATCGAGGCATGGTATCCCAACACGCTCTGGAACCCGAACCCGACGCAGATCGTGATGATCGGGGACCACGAGGGGTTCCGGGGCCGCACGACCTACGCGTCGATCGGGGGCTGCTACTACGCCGCCCGGCTGGCCACGAGCGAGGCGCTCCTTCGCCTCGGTCGTCAGGCCGGGGTCGTCGTGCTGCGCGAGGTCCATCCCGGCGAGATCCTGCCTCTCGGCGTGTGGAACGTCCGCGAGCACGTCCGGGCCGCCCTCGCCCGGCCTCCCGAGAAGGTCGCCTCGCTCGACGAACTGTCCGAGCGGATCCGGCAAGCGTTCGCGATCCCCCTCCCTCGGTGGCTCGCCTCGAGCGCGCTCCTTCACGAAGCACGCACGCAGCGTCGACTCGACGAGTGGCTGCCGAAGATACCGTAACCCCGGGGCACGGCCGCTCGGCTAGGAGAACCGAGCACCGCAGCGTCCGCAGAACGGCTCGTCGGCGCCTCGCGCGGCGCCGCACGTGGGGCAGGTCATCGGGCGATGGGGCCGTCCACACCCTCGGCAGAACGAGTCCCCGGCTTGGGTGGGGTATCCGCACTCCGGGCAGCGTTCTCCGCCGGCCACGGTTTCGGCCGTCGAGGTGACGTCGGGAGCCGCCCCGGTCCCGTTGCCCGTGGTCGCTGAGGCCGGGAGCGGAGCGGTCCCGGGTGGGGGAAGGGTCTCGAGTGGCCCTCCGAGGGCCCGCCGTCCCTTGAGGGCGAAGCGGAACGCGTCCGTGTAGTTGCCCTGGGCGAACGCTTGGGACGCCTGACGCTTCCAGTCCGCGGCCTGGAGGGCGTCCGGTTCCCGCGCTCGCCGGGCGGGCAGGGCCGCGAGTTCCTCCGTGAGGAGGCGGATCTGGAACTGCGACTCCGCCTGGTTCTTCGGGATGCTCGGGCGCGACGGAGGTTCCGCGGTAGAGCCGGTGGACGCGGACGGCGGGGCCGGCCCCCCCTCGGTAGTGGCGTGGGACGGTAGCGGCGCCGTGCCGCCCGAACCGAGGGCGCTTCCCGTCGACCGGCTTCCCTGCTGGCGGGCCGTCACGAGCGCTTCGTGGGCCGACTGGGCCAGCTGGTAGGCGCGGTCGTAATGGTGGGTGTCGAACGCCCCCTGACCCTCCGCGATCAGTTCCTGGGCCCGTTGGACATTCACACCCTGGCCCCCGAGGAACCCGGCCTCCCGCCGGGCCATCGCGAGCCGGTTGAACGCCCGGTCCTGGCTGGCCTGGGGTCGATCGTCAAGTTCGCTGAGCAGCTTCGCTTGACGGCTCTTGAGACGTCGGATGAGGTAGAGGAGCAACCCCACGACCACGACGCCGAGCACGACGACGAAGACGAGGGTGACGATCTCAAACCCGGTCAGTCCCGCCATCGACGCCCGTCTGCGGTCCCCGCCGCCCCGGAAGGGACCGGACCGTGAAACTAGGGGTGGGTCGACTATTTAGAACGCGACTAGGCAGCCGTTCCGAGGAGATAGGTCGACCGGGCGCCGTCCACCCGGAGGTCGACGTCGGACCCCAGCGGAAAACGCCGGTCCAGCACGACCGGTAGGTAGTTTCCGAGCCGCGCGACGGAGCTTCCCCCCGCCCCGTGCTCGAGGACTCGCCCGACCGCTCGAGTCCCGATCCACCGCTCGAGGCGGCTTCGCGAAACGCGGTGCCGAAGTTCGGCGACCGACCGGGACCGCCGCTTCGCCACGCGAGGCGGGAGCATCGGGAGTCGGGCCGCGGGAGTCCCGGGGCGCGGAGAGAAGCGGGTGACGTTCACGGTCTCGGGGCCAACCGCCTCGAGGAGTTCCTGCGTCGCCCGGAAATCCTCCTCGGTCTCGCCGGGGAATCCGACGATGACGTCGGTCGCGAGATGGAGGTCGGGGATCCGCTGACGGGCTCGGTCGACCTGACGGCGGAACTCCTGGGCGCGGTAGCCCCGGCGCATCGTCTCCAGCACCCGGTCCGACCCGCTCTGGAGGGGAAGATGAAGGAACCGGTACGCCGGTCCGGTCGCGAGGACCTCCAAGTACGCGTCGAGCTGGGGCTCAATGCTCTGGGGGCTCATCATGCCGACCCGGATTCGGAATCCGCCCGGCTCCGCGGCGACCGACCGGAGAAGGTCCGGCAGCCGTTCGGGGCCCGTCAGGTCCTGTCCCCAGGCCGCGGTGTCGAGTCCCGTGAGCCGGACCTCACGGGCGCCGCGGGCGACCGCGGCGCGGACCCGACGCACGACCTCGGGGATGGGCACGCTCTCGAGCCGGCCCCGCGCGAGGCGACTAAAACAGTAGGTGCAACCGCTCGTGCAGCCCTGGGCGATGACGACCTCCTCGGAGACGCCGAGCGGGGGGGCAGGCGTCGCCCGCGGCGGGTCGGAAAGGACCGGATGGTCCTTCGTCCACCCGTCCAGAAGGGCCGGAAGATGGGCCTGCTCGCGGATCGGGACAAAGGTGGTCCGCTCGCGGCCGGGGCCGCTCAGGAGTTCGCAGCGGAGCGGCACGAGGCATCCGGTCACCACCATCCGCGGCAGCCGCGCCGAGAGCGCCTGCCAGCGGCGGACCATCCGGCTTTCGGTCGGACCGATCACGCCGCAGGTAACGAGGATCCCGACGTCCGCGGAGGAAGGGTCGCGCGAGATCTCGTGGCCCCGACCCGCGAGGTCCCGGGCGATCCCGGCACCCTCCCCCTGGTTCTGGGAACAACCGTACGACTCGACGTAGACCCGCACGAACGCCCTGAGGACCGAACCCCTAGAAGACCGAAAGCTTGCCGGTCAGGAGGAGCCGCGGGATGGTGTCGACTTCCCCGAACCACTTCTGGGTGATTGCCTCCGCGTTCGGGCGCACCTTGGCGAGCTTCACCCCGGTCGCGGGCAGGATCTGGACCGCCGCGATCTGGGGCTGGTCGACCGGCTTCCCGATCTGGGAGAGGATGCGGACGTGGACCTCGCGCACGTCGCCACCGGATTCCTTGACGATGTCGTTGGCGATCAGGTTGCCGAGGAGGTTGTAGATCTTCCCGACGTGGTTGACCGGGTTCTTACCCGCCGAGGCCTCGAGGCTCATCGGCCGGCAGGGCGTGATGAGCCCGTTCGCGCGGTTGCCCCGGCCGACCGAGCCATCGTCCCCGGCCTCCATCGAGCAGCCCGTGACCGTAAGGTAGAACCGACCGAGCTCGGGGTCGTCCGCCGTGTTGACGTCGATCGTCACCTTCCGACGCGTGAGCTTCGCCGCCTGGTCCATCA
>CAZCNZ010000062.1:0-4843 GCA_964500245.1 uncultured Thermoplasmatales archaeon
AACCGGCGTCCGGAGTCGGTCATCCGCTGGACCATGTTCACGTCGAGCACCTCGTCGTGGAGGCCCGGCAGGAGCTTGTCCACGATCTGGGGTTCGCGGAGGGGGAGGCCGCTCTGGAGCGCGGCGCTCATCGTGGTGATCTCGTCGGCCGCGACGCGTCGGCCGAGCTCGGTCTTTGGCACCCACGGCGGCGGTGCCGCCGGGGCGCCCGGTCCCGGACCACCGCGCGAAGGTCCGGCCACGGCTCCGCTCATCGGGTTGCCTCCGCTCGCGGGACGATCTCGGGGAGCTTCATCTTGTACGCTTCGAGCGGCTGGGGAAGCGGCTTCGGGAGGTGCGCACCGCTCAATCGCTCGGCGCTCGGGAACCCCCCCTCGCCGTGCGGGACCTCCAGACCGGAGTCGAGCAATCCCTTGAGGGCGGCCGAGAGGCGACCGCCCTCGGTGGGGTGACGGATGCCCGTGTCCAAAACGACCGACTCGGCACCGGCCGACTTCGAGCGCAGGCCGGCGAGATACGCGGTGAGGTACGCCGCGGGGGTGGAAGCGAGACTCGCGGGCGGAAAACCCAGCCGACCGAGTTCGGCGCTCTCCGCCGCGGCGACCACGCGGTCGCCGACCGCGTCGTAGCGTACGATCGAGACGCGGATCCGGCGGCCCGAGAAGCGGACGACGGCCCGGTCCTCGCCGGAGCGGAGCAGGCGGAGCCGGACCCGGTAGTCGGTCTTGCCCTCCCGCCGGCGGCGGAAGTGCACCCGATAGCGAGGACCGGTGCTCATGGCTTCTCCTCCCGAAGGTGGCCCGCGAGACGCAGGTTGACGATAAGGTGCGCGCGGCTCCGGAACATCCCGCCCTTCGCCCGCCGGTAGAACTCGCGGTAGACGGCGGGGGGGATCTTCTTCGATTCCCGGAGTTCCTGCAGAAGTTTGCGCTGGGCGCGGATCCGCCGCATCCAGCGCTCCTTCCGAGGGACCCGTGCGGACGGGGTGCCGCGCCGCGAACCGGGGCCGGAGTGGCGCCCCTTCGCGACCTCGAGCGCGTGGCGCCGGGCCCGGACCCGGGAGGTTCCCTGGATGGGGGAGCGTCGGACGACCCCGGCCTTGATCGCGCTGCGGATGTCCGAGCGCGTGACGGCATCGGCGAGTTCCTCTTGGCTCGCCGGGTCGATCCAGACCCGCCCCTCACCACACTTCAAGAGGGAGGCGGCGAGCCGGCGCTGGTTCGAAAGGTCGGGCATCGGTCCTACGTCTCCTCGTCCGCCTTGACGATGGGGTTCAGCACCCGGATCCCGAGTTTTCGGGCCGCTTCCTCGAGGACGAGGCGGCGACGGGTCCCGACGGTGCGGGCGATCACGGCCGCTTCGAGCTTGGCGTCGATCGCTTCGAGGTCCCGGTCCGTCCGCACGATCACCGGGCGGAAGCCGCTCGGGACGAGGCCCCGGACCCGGGCCGGGGAACGGTACCCGATGCGGACGATCTTCGGCCGGTACCCGTAGTGCCGGCGCTGCTTCGACTGGAGCCCTCGGGGGCGGCGCCAGCTCATGTCGCGTCCGATCCGGTAGTAGCGGTAGCGCGCCTGGCGCCCGAAGAGGGGACGGCGCTCGTCGATCTGCCCGCGGGTCCGAAGGAGCGTCTGCGTTTCCGGCGGAAGGTGGGCCCTCCGCGGGATGCGCGGTCCCTCCTCCTTCTTGGCGGGCTCCGGGCTCGTCTCCTCGGCCGGTGCCGCTTCCTCCTTCTTGGGGGGTGCCTTCGCCCGTCGCTTCGCGGGGGTCTTGGGCGGCGCCGCCTCGGCCGGTTCCGGCGTCGCGGCGGTCTTCGGCTCGGGGGAGGTCTCCTCGGCCATGGCCTACGCCGCCTCCTTGAGGTGGGCTCGCTCGACGAGATAGATCCCGTCCTGGAACACCCGGGGGTCGTAGTCCCGGATCCGGCTCGCGCGCTCGATGTTCGCCGCGCTCTGGCCGACCTGTTCGACGTCGTAGCCGGAGAGGATGACGAAATCGCCGTCGACGCGGGCGCTCGTCCCGGGCAGAAGGTCGGAGGAACGCGGGTGCTTCTCCCCGAGGAAGTTCTCGATGAGGATGTGGTTCTCCCTCACCTGGACCTTCATCGGGAAGTGCGCGGCGACGATCTTGAGGCGGGCCTCGACCCCGAGGGTCAGCGACCCCGAGAGATTCTGGACGTGAGCGACCCAGGTTCGGAGGAGCGCCTGCGAGCGCTTGCGGTGCGCCGGGAGGCGCAGCGTGATCGTCACGTGGCCCGCCTCGGACTTAAGCTCGAGTGCGTCCGACGGGAACGGCCGCTCGATGGAACCGAGCGGTCCCTTCGCGTGGAGGCGTCGGCCGTGCAGCGAGAAGGTGACGCCCTTCGGGACGTCGACCGTCTCGGTGCTGCGTTCGTGCTCAGTAGACATAGGCGAGCAGCCGACCTCCGATCTTGAGCTCCCGGGCCTGCTGGTGGGAGAGCACCCCTCGGTTCGTCGAGAGGACGAGGATCCCGAAGTCCTGGGCCGGGAGGAAGCGCGACTCGAACCGCTCGAGGCCTGCGAACGTGACCGCGAGCCGCGGCTTGATCACCCCGCAGTCATTGATCCGCCGGGAGAGCGACACGTCGTACTTGCCGCCCCGGCCGGTGGGCACGAACGTGAACTCCTCGATGTAGTGATGCTCCCGGAAGATCCGCAGCACGTCGGCGATCAGCTTCGAGGTCGGGGCGATCTCGACGTGCGGCTTGCCGTCCCGGTCGGCGTGGCGGAGGGCGACGAGCGCGTCGTTCAGTAGGTCCATCTGCATCGTTCGTCCCCCCTCACTGGTACTTTCGGAACCCCAGGTCCATCGCGACCTCGCGGAAGCACTGGCGGCAGAGGTGGAGGCCGTAGCGGCGGACGATGCCGCGCTTGCGGTCGCAGCGGAGGCATCCCTCCTTGCGTCCGAAGTGCTTCTTGGGCTCACTCAAGGAGCGTCACCCCCAGCTGGGAGACGAGGAAGTCGCGGGCCTCGTCGGGGGTCGAGCGCAGCGCCTTGGGAAGCGGCCGGGCCTGGAGCCGCCGGTCGCGGATGCGGTGGCCCGCACGGCCCATCTCGACCGCGATGTCCATCCCGTGGATTCCGATCGCGGGGTCGTACTTCATCCCGGAAAAGTCGGTGTAGTCCGCGATCCCGAACGAGAAGTTCCCGTTGCGGTCGATCGAGTCGACGTCGAACTGGTGGTCGCGCGCCTCGAACGCCCGCTTCAGAAAGTCGATGGCGACCTCGCCGCGCAGCGTCACCTTCGCTCCGATCTCCTGTCCCTTGCGGATGCCGAAGTCCCGGTTCGTCGAGTGCGACCGGGTCGCCACGGGCTTCTGGTGCGTCACCATCTGGAGGACCTTCTCCGCCTTCGTGCGGGGCTCGCCCGACTCGCCGACCCCGGCGTTCACGACGACCTTGATGACCCGTACGGCGCGGTGCGGATTCGTCCCCGCGGGACGACTCACCGGCCCGGGCGCGGCCGAGGAGGGCGCGCTCATCGGTCCACCCCTTCGGCGAGCGTGACCTCGGGAGCGTTCTGGCCGACGACGAAGACATACTCTTTGATCGTCGCGAACCCTTCCTTGAAGTGGACGAGGTTCGGTTGAGAGGAGTTTCGGACCTCGACCCGGTCGACCCGGGCGAGTTCCCCGACGTGGGAGCCGCCCGCGACGTACGCGAGCGAGCCGGGAGCGAGCGGGAGGTGCTCCACGACCTTCTGGTCGGGGAGCGCGATCTTCACGGAGTCGCCGACCCGGTAGGGGGTGGACGCCGGGACCAGAAGGTTCCGACCGTCGTGAAGCGTGACCTCGACGCGACCGCCGGGGACCGTGTGCTTGTACCGGACCCGACCGATCTTCACGGTCGCTTCGGGGGCCGGGATCGTGATGAGGGAGAGCTTGCCCCGCCGGTTGCGGACGACCCGGAAGTGCGCGTCCAGGGGGGCCGCGAGGGAGAGCGTGTCCATGAGGCCGAGGCCGCGGGAGAGGTCGCTCGCGACCTTCCCGTCCACCTTCACCGCTCCCGAGCGCAGGAGGATGCGGGCCTCACGGGCGCTCGTCACGACATGGCGAAGGTCGCGGAGGACGAGCAGGAGCGGGATCGACTGGTCCTGGGCGTGGGGTCCGGGCGCCGGGCGCTTGAGCCACTTCGACCCCTTGCGCGGGATCGTCCAGGTCCGGGGCGCCGCGCGCCGCTTGAGTCGGAACGTCATGCGTCCTCGTCCTCCACCTCGTCCTTCGCCGATGGCTTCGCTCGGGAGTGTCGAGCGGGCCTCGCCGGGCGCTCCTCGTCTTCCGCCTCATCGGCAGCGGCGGCCACGTCGGCGGCGGGGGTCTCTTCCGGTTCTTTGGGGGCCTCCCCCTCCGGTGGGGTGGCGGGGGCGGTCTCGACGGCCGCTTCCTCCTCGGCCGGTGCCTCGCCCCGTTCTTCGGCGGTGACGTCCTCCTCCCGGACGCGCATCGCGCGGCGCCGCCAGGGGTCGGAGAGGTTGAGCCGGGTGATCACGAGGTGACCGAAACCGATCGAAAGCGGCTTCATCTTCTCGTCCGCCGTCTTGAGCGTGACGTTGTCGAGCGTGACGGAGTAGTCGCGCCGGTTCACCCGCGCGACCCGCTCTTCCCGTCCCTCGAAGCTCCCCGAGAGAACGCGGACGGTGTCGCCCTTGCGGAGCGGGAGCGACCGCCGGTGGAACCGGGAGCGCAGTTCCCGCGAGAGCGGCACGGTCATCCGGATCCGACGCTCGAACGTGTCCGCCGTGAAATGCGCCTTGCGCTGACGGCGCGGAGAGTGCGGAGAGATCGACATGGTGGGGTTCCTCCTACAGGATGATCGACGAGGC
>CAZCNZ010000063.1:0-2990 GCA_964500245.1 uncultured Thermoplasmatales archaeon
ACTCCCGAACTCTCGGAAGTGGTAGGCTTCTTTTGCCCTGCCTCCTCTCGGCGGGCATCATGGGTGCCGCCGGGACCCCGTACGACGATGCCGCATTCGTCGCCCGGTACGCCCGTGCTCGTCCCCGGCCGCCGCGGGACCTGCTCTCGCTCCTCATCCAACTCTGCCGACGGGACCCTCCGAAGCTCGTGGTCGACCTGGGATGCGGTACGGGACTCTCCACCGTGGCGTGGCGGAGGCACGCCTCGCACGTGATCGGCGTCGACTCGAACCCCCTCATGCTCGAGCGCGCACCCCACGCCGCCAACATCGTGTACCGGACGGCGTCCGCCGATAGCACTGGGGTCGTGAGCGGGTCCGCGGACATCGTTACCTGTTCCCAGTCGTTCCACTGGATGAAGCCCCGGTCGACCATCCGAGAGATCGCCCGTGTCCTGAGGCCCGGCGGCGTCTTCGCAGCGTACGACTACGCGCTGCCTCCCCTCATCGACCCTCGGGTCGACGAAGCGTTCGCGGAGGTGCTTCGCTGGTCGGGCCTACCCACCTTGCCCGTGGAGAAGGCCGGCCACGTCGAGCGGCTCTCCCGGAGCGGGGACTTCGAGTGGGTCCGGAATATTCCACTTCACTCGGTCGAGTACGGTGGCTCGAAGCGGGTGATTGACCTGGCGCTCAGCATCGCCCACGTGGCGGCGCGCGTTCATGGGACGCACGACCGCGGCCGCGCCTGGACGCAGTTCCGCGATATCGTCGACCGCACGATGGGCCGGCGACGCTGGCGCTTCTGGTGGACCTATGATGTGGTGGTCGCGCTCCGGGCGTCGCGGGGCGGAACGCGCCGAAAGGGCCCCTGAGGTCCTCCCGGGAGGCGGGAGCGCCTCACCCACCCTCCCCGGGAACCCGTGACCGATGCGGTTGTCGGGATTCGAACCCGAGTAGGTAGCTTGGGAAGCTACCGTCCTAACCACTAGACCACAACCGCGCGGGGGTTCCGGGAAGGTCGGACCCTCATACGGTTTGTGCGGACCCGCTCACAGGAGGAGCCCGACGGACTCCGACGGGATGGTCGGGGCGGTCGCGAGCAGGTCGTCGTTCGAGACCAGTCGCTCCGCGACCCGGCTCGCGAGCCCCGCCCGCTGGAGCAGTTTCCGCGTCCGGGATAGGTCGTTGGTCGCGAGGGCGACCAGCGTCTGGTTCCCTTCCCGGGCGACCAGGATCGCCACGCTCTGGATGTTGATCTCCTCCTGCGAGAGGGTCTCGAGGACGCGGAGGAACGTCCCGGCCCGGTCCTCGAGGCGAACCGCGATCATCTCGCGGACCTCGACGGGGTATCCGGCCGAGCTCAGGATCGCGGTCGCCCGGTCCGGGTCGTTCACGATCAGACGCACCCGGCCCTTTCCCGCCGCCGAATCGACGCTGATCGCCGCGAGGTTGACCTTCTCCTTGGCGAGAGCCCGGGCGACCCGGGCGAGGGCACCGGGCCGGTTGGGTAGGGAGAAGGTGATCTCTCGGAGGGCCATCCCGCGGGGAGAGGAGCGGGGGGCTAAAGGGTCGACGCTGGAACGGAATCCTCCCGGTGTGCGCCGCGCACATATTTATACCCGAACCGGGCCTAATTCACGCTGCTCGAAGCTTCCGTTTCGGGCCGCGGTCCATCTGATGGGGGGAATGGAGGTACATCGGTCGGCGCGACGGTATCGTCGGGCCCGCCGCTTGCGCTCTCAAAAGCGGGGGGTCGTGGCCGTCATCGGCACGCTCCTCGCGCTGCTCGTCTTCTTCGCGCTGTTCGGGATCTTCCTGACCCAGTACGTGCCCCTGTGGATGTCCGACAACGAGTCGGCGTTCACGAGCTCGGTCGCGACGTCGTTCGCGCAGTTCAAGTCGGACGTGGACACCCAGGCCGTGCTCGGGGTACCGCAGACCCTCGGGGCGCCGTTCGTGATCAGTTCGCAGGGCGTCCCGCTGCTCGCCCAACCGACGGAAGGGGCCCTCCTCTTCCTCCCCCAGACTTGCCCCGCCAACTTCTACACGAAGGGAGTTTCGGGGGCGACGTCCGCGAACTTCGGCCAACCCGTGAACCCCGCCTACTGCGTCTTCGAGAACCAGACGATCCGTCCGGGCTTCGGTGGTTCGAGTGCCATCTCGCTCGAGGTGACCACCGGGATCCTTTCCATGCAGCTCCCGAACCGCTACTTCTCCCCCGAGACGTTCTCCTACGAGGCGGACGGGGTCGTCCAGTCGCAGTCGGCGGGGTACCAGATCATGGCCTTCGCACCGCCGTTCAATGTGACCAAGCTCGCGGGGAATACGACGATCTCCTCGAGCTTCCTCCAGCTCTACGGGAACGCGACCACGGTGGTCGCCCAGGGTTCCGAGGAGGTGTACAGCCACCTCCGGTTCTTCCAGCACATCACCTACAACGGCTACAACTCGACCGGGAGCCTCGCGGCGGGTCATCCCGTGCTGCGACCGTTCAACTACACCTACGAGATCGGGACCCAGTCTCCGTGCGCCTGGGCCCGGTTCTTGCAGGCCCAGATGAACGCAAGCGGAGTTTCGTATGCGCTGACTCCGACATACGGTACAACGAGCTACAACTGGACCAACCCGGTCACGCACCTGGCGACCATCCCGTTCACCGGGAGCTGCAGCAACGGCGCGGGGGCGACGACCATTTTCGTCCTGAACATCTCGTCGATTAGCTACGTGTCCGTGTTCTATGCCGGTACCCAAGTGAGCGTCGGCATCGGGAGTTCGTGAGAAAGATGGCCGCAGGTTCGTTCCGCGTAAAGATCCCCCGAACGCCTCCCGCGGGAGCCGAGACCTCCCCGCTGGCCCCGCCGGGGGAAGCACCGACCGAGCTGCCCGGCACGTTCATCACGGCGATGCCGCCGCTGCTCGAGCCCTCGATGAAGGAACTCGAGGTCAGCGCGGTGAACCCGCCGTACTCGTACTCGCGGGTCACCTACAACGACCGGAACAAGGAGTACCTC
>CAZCNZ010000064.1:0-3087 GCA_964500245.1 uncultured Thermoplasmatales archaeon
ACTCCTTGACCTCCCGGGAGAGGCCCAGGACCCCGGCGAGCCGGTTCAGCTCCCCGAGCGCGACCACGAGGTTCCGCTGGTGCGTGCGCGCGGCGCGCAACCGGTGGTTGAGCTTCCTCAGGTGATAGAACTTGAGCGAGGTGTTGCGGGAGAGGGAGTTCCCCTGGAAGTCGCGGGTCGGGACCCCGATCTCGCTGAACAGCCCCTTGTCGGGCATAAGCGGGGAGATCACCGGTCCCCAGCCCCGGGCCTCACGGCCCGTGTCTTCCTTCGAACCGCGCTGGCCCCGGTCGCTCACGAGGGCGCTCTGGTCGACCACCAGGCCGCAATCGGCGCAGACGATCTCGCCCCGGATCTCGTCGCGGATCAGGTGCGAGGAGCCACAGTTCGAGCAGACCTCCGCGACCGGAGGAGCCGCCGGAACGACCGACCCTTCCTCGACGGAAAGGGGCCGGCTAGGAGCCTTTACACTGGACGCACGCGGGTGTCGCCCCGAAGGGGCGGGAGAGCTGGTCTTCATGGTTAGTAGCCTTCCCAAAATGGGGAGTCCTATTTATAGCTTCGTTCGTTCCATGTATCGATTGTATGCTACACATGCTACACCATGCGCCGGCGTAGCATGCCCGGTCAGGCCGGTGTGACGGTGAAAACGCATCCGCGGCTCGCGTGCTTGGTGGGGTCTGGCTTCGAGACCTCCCACCGTTGGCCGAGCCGGGTCTCGAGGACCGTGCGGAGGAGTTCCGGGCACATCACCCGGCCGATCTCGGGCGAGTCGCCGGTGCACGCAAAGCAGCCCGTGACCCTCAGGGTGAGCGGCCGCTCGCGCACGGTGGTCAGGTGGCCCATCGTCTGCGTTTCATAGCAGACGCCGAGCGCGCGCGCGACCTCCTCCGGGGAACGGCCCTCGATCTTCTCCGCGATCTCCCGGCCGAGCTGCCGGGCGATCGTTTCGATGAGGTCCGGAAGGTGGAGGTGGAACTCGCGGACCCCCGACGCCCGCATCCCGAGCTTGGCGACCTCCTTGAGACGTTGGAACGGGACCGCCTCCTTGCCGGCCACCACGGGGAGGACGGCCTCGGGCGGCGTCTCGATCTCGACGAACCGGGCCTCGGCCCGGGTCGCGGGGGTCCAGAGGCGACGGTGATAGTCCCGGGCCAGGCGGAGGAACATCGGCGCCGACGACCAGAGGGCGACCTGCTCGCCGCCGGACCGGCCGAGCCCGTCCTCGCTCGACACGTAGACGAGCGAGCCGAGTCGGTCGATCACGACCGCCCGATTGGCCACCGGGTGGCTCGAATGCCGGAGCTCGGAGAACCCGGCGAAGTGCTTCGCCTCCACGAGGTTCTGCGGCTGGACCTCGGTCACGACCCGGACCTTCACGCCCCGGTTGCTTGCTTCGCGGAACGCGCGGTCCAGGCCGAGGTCGACGAACCGCGAGAGCGCCCGGTCGCTCGCGCTCACCAGGATCTCGCGCTCGGCGGCCCCGATCCGTTTGAGCAGGAACCGGCGGATCGCCTCCGTCCCCTCGAGGACGGCGAACTTCCGTGGGTCGTGCTCATCAAGCTCGTTGCGTCCCTCTTCCCACTCGGCGAGGATGCGGTCGCGGTCGTTCTCGAGCTGGCGGAGCCGCTCGGACGCGCGGTGAATCCACCGGTCGACCAGGTCGTCCGGTGCGAGGGCCTCGAAGCGCTGCGGCCGGCTACCGGTGGGCCGGAGGAGCCCTTCGCCCGTGAGCTGCTTGATGAAGCGGTACGCCTCGACCCGGTTCACCGCGGAAACGCGCGCGAGCTCGCTCGCGGTCATCGCCCCACCGCGGCACGCGGCGAGATAGACACGGGCCCCCTTTTCCGGCACCCCGTGCTCGGAGAGCAGCTCGAGTAGGCCCGGCTTCGGCGCTCCCACGGCGAAAGCAGGCGGCCACCCGATAAAAGGTGGAAGGTGAGCCGCGCTGGTCGAGGGGGGACCGGAAGACGGAAAAGCCTAGAGGGCCGCCTGGAAATCCTCGATCGCGAGCGGGTAGTCAATCTCCGCGGCGCCGGAGCGCGCCTTCAGCACCTCGCGCGCGAGCAGCCAGTAGACGGTGGCGAGCGCGACCCGGCCCTTGTTGTTCGCCGGGATGACGAGGTCGACGTTCCGGGTCTCGTTGTTGACGTCACAGAGACCGATCACCGGGATCCCGATCGAGACCGCCTCGCTGAGCGCCTGCTGGTCGGTCGCCGGGTCGGTCACGACGAGGACCTTCGGCTCGAAGTACTCCTCGAGGTTCGGGTTGGTGAGACAGCCGGGGACGAACCGCTCGGCAAAGGAGACCGCACCGAGGGTCTTCGCGAACACCCGGACCGGCTTCTGGCCATACTGGCGCTGGGAGACGACGAGAATCCTCTCCGCTGGGAAACGCGCAAGGAACTTCGCGGCCAGGCGGATTCGGCGGTCGGTCTCCCGGACGTCGAGCACGTGAAGTCCGTCGAACCGGACCTTGAAGACGAACCGGCGCATCGACGCCGACTTCTGCTGGGTCCCGATGTGGACGCCCGAGGTGAGGTACGTGTCCTCCGGGATCAGGAGCTCGCCCGGCTGGATGTCCTGGCCGTCGCTCGCGGTCACGGGCTCCTGGCTCATCGTTTCTTCGTCGGGCATGCCGTCAGTTTCCGGTGGCGCGGCCGAGCCGCAGGAGTTCATTTAGCTTTGCCATGCGCTCTCCGCCTATAACGCCGCACTTGAGCCCCCGGGCACCGGTGCCGAGCGCGACGTGGGCGAGCCAGCCCTCGGGCACCTCCCCCGAGCGGTGGGAGGTGACGGTGGCGATCCCCTCGCCCCGCGCCAGGTCGACCGCCCGGAAGGTGTCGGTGAGCGTTCCGACCTGGTTCACCTTGATCAGGATGGAGTTCGTGGACCGCGTCGCGAGCCCCTGCCGGAGCCGGGCTTCGTTCGTCACGTACAGGTCATCCCCGACCACCAGCGTCCGGTGGCCGACCGCCTTCGTGAGTTCGGCGAACGCGTCGAACGCATCCTCGTCGAACGGGTCTTCGACGTAGCGAAGGTCGAACCGGTCCACGAGCTTCGTCACGAAGCCGACCTGGCCCTCGG
>CAZCNZ010000065.1:0-2604 GCA_964500245.1 uncultured Thermoplasmatales archaeon
CCGGACAACGCCACGGTGTCCTTCGACCGGGCCATCCTGCTGGCCCGACTGGGCGAACCGGCGGAAGCGCGGGCACTGCTCGAGGCACAGGAGAAACTCGCGGCGGAGCGGTACGTCCCCCTGAGTCGGCTTGGGGTGCTCGCCGCGTCTATCGGCGACAAGGACCGGGCGATGGCCTATCTTGAGAAGGATTGGGCCGAAGGAGACCGCGGCCTGTGGTTCACGTACCAGGGGCTGGGATTCGACCCCGTGCGGTCCGACCCTCGATTCCTCCGAATGCTCGAACGGATGCGGCTTCCCACCTCCGCTCCGTTCTATCGCCAGGGGCGGATGACCTGAAGGGAGAATCCGGAACCGCTCGGTCTACTTCGGAGCCTGGACGGGCCGGCCGTAGTACGACATGAGTTCCACGAACCGCGAGTCCCTTCTCGCTCCCGAGAAGAGCGGAGACATGCGGATTCGGGCGGCCTGCATCGTGTGGGCTTTCGCGGTGGCGAATATGATCTGAAAGAACCGGTCGAGGTCGCCGAGCGCGTAGTAGATGAACCCGACCGAGGACTGACGGGCGTACCCCTCGCGAGAGGTCTCCTGCAGCTTCTCGATGATCTTCATGGCGGTGGCGCGGTCTCCCCTCACCGCGGAAAGCCATCCTCGACAGAGAAGGGCGTAATCGCTGGACGGAGCGAGACGCTCCAGTTCCTTCACCATGAGTTCGGCCTGTTCGAAGTCTCCCTTGAGGACGTAGTAATCCGCCAGCCCACGGTAGGAGTCGATCGGGGCCTGCTCCATCGTCTTCTTCCAGTGCGCCAGGGCCTCCTCGAACCGTCCGGAGAAGAAGTAGGCGTTTCCCAAGGACCGGATCGTTGCGGGTGAGAGAGGGTCGAGGCGGTACGCCTCCTCGTTCTGTGCGACGTACGCTTCGGCGATGCCGAGGGACCCCGCCAGGGCCGCCAAAATGGTGTGCGCCTGAGCCAAGTTGGGGTTCAGCTCGAGTGCCCTACGGACGTGGCGGTCGAGAACGTCGGCCGTCTCATCCGCCATGAACGCGACCTCGGCCCGCAGGCCGTGCGCTTCGGCGAGGACCGGGTCGATGGCGATCGCCTTCTCGGCCGCCGTCCGACCGAGATTGCACGCGTCCAGCCACGACATGAAGTCCTCGCTTCCGAGCCCAATGTACGCGCGGGCCATGCCCGCGTACGCTCGCGCAAACGTGGGGTCGGTCTGGAGCGCCTTCTTGAAGAACTCCAGGGAACGACGCAGGGAATCCTCGTCCGTCTTCCACATGAGCGCTTGGCCCTGAAGGTACTGGAGGTAGGCCTCCGTTTCCTTCGGCTTCTCGAGCTCGGGGATCGGGGCTTTCTCTCCCTTCAATCCCCCGGGGAGGGCGGTGGCCACCTTCGACGCGATGTCCCCTTGCACGGCGAAGATGTCGTCGAGGTCATCGTCGTACTTCGCCGTCCAGAGATGTTCCTCGGTAGCGACGTCGATCACCTGGACCGTCACGCGGATCCGGTTGGCCGACCGACGGACGCTCCCTTCCACCACGGTACCCACTCCGAGCTCCTTGCCGATCGTGGCGACCGTCTTCTCGGTCTTCTTGTAGCCGATAACCGAAGTCCGAGCGATCACTTTGAGGCCCGGCACGAGCGAGAGGTTCGCGATGAGCTCCTCGGTGAGGCCATCGGCGAAGTATTCGTCCGATGGGTCGGGGCTGATGTTGGCGAAGGGGAGCACCGCGAGGCGGTTCTTGTCCGCGGAACGCGCATCGAAGGCCCCCGGAGCGCCACCGTTGTTCATCCAGGGAAACACCACCCGATAGACGTCCATCGGGACCTGGATCCCCTTCATCGCGGTCGGCTGGAGCTTCTCGAACTTGTCGGGAACCTTGGTCCGGACCTGGTCATAGACGGCGCTCGACACACAAACGCCACCGGGTTCGGCAAGCGGCTCGATCCGGGCGGCGATGTTCACCGCGTCCCCGAGGATGTCGGTCCCGTTCTGGACCACGTCCCCCAGATGGACCCCGATGCGTATTCGAATGGGAGCTTGCCCGCCCTCGGAGTTCCGCTCGTAAATGCGGCGCTGAATGTTCACCGCGCACTGCACGGCCTTGAGCGCGCTGTCGAACTCGACCAAGAAGCCGTCCCCGGTGGACTTGATCTCTCGGCCCTGATGGAGGGCCAGAAGGGACCGGAGAAGTTCGGCCTGCTGGCGAAGCATTTCGAGAGTTCGGCCTTCGTTCACCTGGGTGGACGCCGTGTAGCCGACGGTGTCGGTAAACATTACCGCGGCGAGTCGGCGGCCTGGTGCCACGGGCGTCGCATGCATTGGGTCAATTAAGACTGCGGACCGGGGGAGTTAAGGCTCTTTCACTCGAACACCGGCTCGGTGGCCCGCGCATTCTCCGTCGAGGACCCTCCGGTGTGGCCCTCGCCATTGTTCGAGCAATCGTGAACTTCGCCGAGGGGTCTCACCAACAGGCTCATCTATCGGCTCACCTCGTCGGGGTCGGGCGAAGACAGATGGTAGACCCGACGGACCCAGCGGCTGCAATGGACATGCTGAAGGCGGTACCTCTGTTCTCGAGTCTCAACAACAAGCAAC
>CAZCNZ010000066.1:0-3526 GCA_964500245.1 uncultured Thermoplasmatales archaeon
CGCCCGATCCGTCCCATCCCGGCGATGCCGAAGACCTTCCCAGCGAGGTCGTTGGCCCCGGTCAGCATCGGCCATTCGCCCCGGCGCATGTCGGAGTCGAGGCCCCTCAGGTCGCGCAGAAGGGCGAGGGCCAGCAGCACGACATGCTCGGAGACGGTCTTCGAGTTCGCGACCGGGATGTTGGCGACCATGATCCCTCGCTCCCGGCAGGCCGCGAGGTCGACCCGGTCGTACCCCGTGCTCGCCACCTGCACGAACTTGAGCGCTCGGAGTTTCCCGATCGAGGAGGCCGGCAGTTCGTGGAAGGTCGTGAGGATGAGGACCTCGGTTTCCTCGGCCGGAAAGTGCCCGGCCGCCTCGACCGACGTCACCACGTCGATGCCGGGCAGGATCGCGTTCACGCGTCGCTCGATCTCTTCGAGGGGGAGGAAGGGAGGCAGGACGGCCCGGACCTTGGCCACGTTCGGCGTAGGCCGGCGGAGGTTTTAGCGTTCCGAGGAGGCTGGCCTACGCATTCCCCCGGGCCCCGGAAAGCCGGTCGATGGCGATCACCTCGTCGATCGCGTCGGCGGTGGGAAAGTCGTACCGCTTCCGTTCGAGGTAGGTGCGAGCATACAGCGAGGCGACGCGGGCGAAGCGGGGCGAGCCGAGGGCGTTCGACGCCCGGACGAGTTCGGCCACCGCGATGGCGTGGCCGAGGTCGTTCAAGAGGTCCTTGCCGAAGAACTGGGCCTCGGATTCCGAGACCGAACCGAGCGCGTTCAGCGCGGTCTCGATTCGGGTCCGCGCGAGAGCGTACGTCGCCGCGCCCTCTCGGATCCCCGGGGCGTGCCGCGCGATGTCCTCGACCAGCAACCTCCCGGCCCCTTTCTTCGCGATCACTTCGAGGAGGTCGAGCGCCTGGATGTTGCTCGGGCCTTCCCAGATCGGCGTGATGAGCGCTTCGCGATGCCACCGTTCGACCGGGAACTCCCGGAGGAACCCGAGGCCGCCGTGGAGTTCCATCGCGGTCTTCGTGACGTAGGCGGACATGTCGGCCGTGATGTTCTTGGTGATGTGCGTGAGCAACCGGGCCAGGTGGTACGGGGGACTGTAGGGCGGCACCTCGGTCCACGCGTGCTGGAACGCCTCGATGGCGTGGAAGGCGAGGGCCATCGCCCCTTCGATCGCCACCTCGAGGTCGAGGAGGTCGCGTCGGACGAGCGGGTGCTCGATGAGCCGTCGCCCAAAGGCCGTCCGCGCTTGGGCGTAGTAGTACGCCTCGAGGTACGCCTTCCGCGCAATCCCGAGCGCGGCGACCGAGTTCGCGAGGCGGGAGACGATCAGGTTCTCGAGAGTATAGTAGACCCCGTTCTCCGCGGCGCCCAACAGCATCGCCTCCGAGCCGTGGAACTCCACTTCGCCCGTCGGGACCCCGACCGTGCCGCTCTTCTCCTTCAGCCGGCGGAGGAGGAAGTTGCGCTTTCCTTGGTGGTCGAGTTCGGGTACGAGGAAGAGCCCCAGTCCCTTCACTCCGCGGCCCTGTCCTTCCACGCGCGCAGTCACCAGCGCGAGTTCCGCGAGGCCGGCGTTGCTGGCAAAGTACTTTGTGTCCCCCTCGAGGGTCCAGCGGCCGTCCCGATGGGCCGCCTCGACCCGGTTCGCGCCGAGGTCGCTCCCTCCCTGGATCTCGGTGAACCACGTCGCGCCGTACCGGGTCTCCGTCCCTTCGCCGATCAGGCTCGGAAGGAACTCCTTCGCCGCGGCATCCCCGTACTTGTAGACGGCGTACGCCGTCTGGTTCGTGACGGTAAGGATGCACCCGATGCCCGGGTCGGCGACGAGATAGAGCGATGCGAAATGCTCGAACCAATCGCCCCGGCGGTAGGGACTTCGGTTCACGCCGGCCTCCCTCATCAACCACTCGAGCGCGCGCATCTCGGACGGCTCCATCCACGTCCGGTCGACGCGCTCTCCGTCGATGCTCCACATGATGTGCTGCGGGTGACCGAGGCGGTCGACGTAGTCGGCGACCTCGTAGAGGTCCTTCCCCGCGAACTCGCCCAAGCTCGATAGATCGGGCAGCTTACCCGCGTGCAGGCGCAGGAGCTCCTGGAGCGGTCGGTCGATGGTGAAATGGTTGCGGCCGTACGCGTGGGAGAGGTAGCGGTACGGAGAATCGGGCACGCCGCTGCGAGGGAGTGCGGCTAATTAACGGAGGGCCGAACTCCGGGCCCGGAGCCGCCGGAACCGCCGTGGGCCCCGAAACGGCCTACGGGACCTTGCTCACGACTTTCTCGATGTCGCCGATCGTGAAGGCGTGGAGGGTTTCGCCGACGACGTTGCCCCCGGTCATGACGGTGAGCGCCACCGTGTTCGCGACCTCTTCGTTCGGCGCCTCGGTCACGACAACGATGTCGTACCGTCCCGATGTGTAGAGCGCTTGGTGCACCTTGACGCCCGGCATCTTCTCGAGTCTCGAGATGACGTCTCGCATCCGCTTCGGCGACTCTTTGACCGTCTTTCGGCCCTGGTCGGTGAACTTGTACAAGGTCACGTAGAGGGGCATGCTACGCCCTAGCACGACCCAGTAGATACTCTTGGCGGCCGCGGCTCGTCGATTCTCCCCGTTGCGAATGCGGGCGCGCTTCGTCGGGACCGGCTCTCGCCCCGTCCGGATGGGCCACGATGGCCGGCGGCTCTGAGGGTTCAAATAACGGGGCCCGACTCTAGGAGGACGACCGAGTCTCGGGCGGACGGTTGCGATGAGGAGCCGTCAGCGATTCCCGCTGCCCCGCATCGTGATGCTCGCGGGATTTGCACTCGCCGTCGCCGGGGCGATTCTCCTCGGTCTAACGACGTTCCAAACGCAGACCACCGGCGCCTCGTCCTCCCTCGGGCCGGGGCAAGTCACCCTCACCCTCACGCACCCGGGACTGGACCCGACCACCGTCGCGCTCTTCGCGGTGCTACTGGTGTTCCCGATCGGATTGAGCTTCGTCCGGTGGAAGTTCTACCTCACGACGGTCGTCGCGCCCGCCCTCGTGGTGTTGTACATGTCCGTGTGGATCTCCCGCAACCAGTTGGGCGGTGGCGCCATCACCTCTTCCGAGACGTGGGTCTTCCTCGGCGATGCGCTGATTCTCCTCGGGTGCGCGCTCGAGATCTACGGAATCGTGCGGGAGCGATTCCGCCGGGTGACCGGCGAGGAGTCGGTACCGCTGCGCCCCTCTCGGGTCGACGCAGGTCACTAGGGTCGGCAGGTTCCCATTGCCCGGTCGGGGGAGAGTCTGGTCGAGCGTAGCCTCCCGGATTTCGCCCCTCCTGGCTCTCAGAAAAATCCTCGGGGGTTGGAAATCTCTTTCTCGATCCATCGCTGGGGGAGGAGACCGATTCCCTAGGGAGGAGGAACGATGGTAGGAAGAGTAACCGTGGTAACGCTCGTCGTGACCAACCAGGCGAAGTCCCTAGAGTTCTACACCGAGAAGGTGGGATTCGAGAAGAAGACCGACGTTCCCGGCCCCGGCGGATTCCGCTGGGTCACGGT
>CAZCNZ010000067.1:0-3190 GCA_964500245.1 uncultured Thermoplasmatales archaeon
AAGACGTTCAAGGCCAATTGCGTCCTGTGCCACGGGGAGGATGGCCATGTCTCGGCCACGGGCAAGGCCTTGAAGGCGGCAGATCTGAACTCCGATGCGGTCCAAAAGCTTTCCGTGCAGGAAATGATAAAAATCGTGACCAACGGCAAGGGCAACATGCCCACGTGGAAAGCCACTTTGACCCCGGACCAGATTGCGTCCGTGGTGGCCTACGTTCGCCACCAGTTCGGAAAGAAAAAGTAGCCGAGCTACTCTCGGGCGCGTGGACGCCGAAACGTCCGCGCGCTCTTCTTCTTTGCAATCTCCTCTTTTCCTGGCGCCGTTAGCACGCTCGGCCTGCGCATGGTCGCGACCGAAATCAGTCACGCGCGGCGCACTCGAGCAGCCGGGCAATTCCCTCGCCAAACGAATCAGGTGGCGGAAGCAGGCTGGCGACCAAAAAGCCTTCGCCCGAGAAATCGTAGAAATGTCCTGGGTGAACCAGCACGCAGTGATCTTCGAGCAGCCGGATGGCGAATTCCTCGTCGGATTGCACGGCCGGCACGCGCAGCACCGCGTACCATCCGCCCTCCATTTCCAGCCGCGATACGCATTTCTGTTGCGCGAGCCGTGCGTCGAGTTGCGCCACGTTCGCGCGGAGGCGCTCCGTGATTTGCGACTGCACGGCATGGCGTTGGCCGAGCAGCGCCGGTAAGGCATACTGCGCGGGAGCGTTCAACGACAGGAAGGTGTCGGCAATCATTTCCAGACGCGCCACCGCATCGCGCACCAGGGCGTCCGGCCCGCTCGCCGCGATCCATCCGACTTTCATCTGCGGCAGCCCCGCGATCTTGCTGAGCCCGCTCAGGACAAACGAGAGCGCCCGCTCGTTCCACACAAAACTGCCGTGCGCTTTCTTGTGCACTGCCGACGCTTGCACTTGGTAATCGAGAAACACTTCGTCCACCACCAGAGCGAGTTCATGTTCGGCGCACAGGGCGTTCAATTGGCCGGCTTCTTCGGTGGAGAGGAAGTGCCCCGTCGGATTGTTGGGGTGGACCAGCAAAATCGCGCGCGTGCGCGGGCCGATGGCGCGCCGGAGTTCATGGAAATCAATCTGCCAGCCGTAGTCGTAGACCAGATGAAACGGCCGCAAGGTCACGTCCTCGACGGCGGCCAGAAAATCGAACAGCGGATAGCTGGGATGCGCGATCACCACTTCGTCCCCCGGCTCGCACAACAAGCGAAAGAGAAACGAATACGCCTCGCTGGTTCCCGTCGTAAGCAGCAAATGCTCCGGATCGAATGAATAGCCCGGGGCTTTTTCTCGGTAGTACTGCACCACGGCGGCGCGCGCTTGCGGCAGGCCTTTGGGCTCCGGGTCGTATCGCAACGCTTCCGGCGCGCCCCACGCGCCGAGGATGGCGGCTTGGTCATAGTGCAAGCCGCAGGTGGTCGGATTGGACGCCGTCAAGTCGAGAAGCGGCCTGCCGCTCTCGCGAAAGCGCCGCAGCGCTCGCGTGTAAGCGTTCTCCTCGAGTTTCCAGGCGGTGCGTTTCGAAAACATGCGCAGCTTTCTCGTTCAAAGACGATGCAGCGCTCTCATTCCGGTCACGACGAGCCCGCGGCGGAAGGTCCCAAAAGCATGTAGGTGACGATGGCGGTGCCCGCCGTCCGGCCCTCCGCATCAGCGATGTCCACGCGCCCGATGCACAGCGTCGAACCCACGCGAATCAGCCGCGACCGCGCCACAATCCGGCCCTCGGTGACCGGGCGAAAATAGTTGATCTTCATCTCCACGGTGGTGATGGGCCGAAAACGGCCGAAGTGGTGGTGGATGGCCACGCCTACAGCCGCGTCCGCCAGCGCCGCGCTAACCCCGCCGTGCAGCGCCCCGGCGCTATTCAGCAGGTCCCGGCGGACTTGGCACTCCAGCGTGATGCCGTCGCGGTGCAGGCGGACCAGCCGCGCACCGAGCAAGCGCGCGAAGGGAATTTCCCCCAGCACCTCGCGCACTTCGTCCACGTTCAGGTTTTTTCGCCGCCTCATGACTGCGGATTGTAGCACTTCGAAAACCGGCGCCGACAATGCTCGCGGGAAGATTGTGGGAAAAGTTTTCCGGAAATCGCGTCGCGGACTACAGCACGCGCTCGTAGGTGTAACCCGCGGCGTCCAGCGCGGCGGTCAGCTCGACGATGTGCTCAGGCCCGCGGGTTTCCATGGTGATGTCAATGACGGCGTCGCCCAGAACGACCCCATGGTAGGCGCGGTCGTACATGGTCTCGACGATGTTGGCTTTGTGATGGGCGATGACCCCCGAAAGATGGTGGAGCGAGCCGGCGTGGTCGGGCAAATGGATGCGCAGGCGGACCAGCCGGCCGTCCTTCACCAGGCCGCGCTCGATGATACGCGAAAGCAGCGACACGTCAATGTTTCCGCCGCTCACCACGATCCCGATTTTCTTTCCGCTGTAAGCGACCTTGCGCTGCACGATCGCCGCGGTAGCCACGGCGCCGGCGCCCTCCGTGAGCGTCTTCTCTTTTTCGAGGAGCAGCAGGATGGCGTTGGCGATCTCTTCGTCGTCCACGGTGACGATGTCGTCCACGTATTTTTTCACCAGCGGAAACGTCACCGCGCCCGCGCAGCGCACCGCGATGCCGTCCGCCACGGTGACTTTGGCCGGCAGTGTGACCGGCCCGTCGTTTTCCAGCGCCGCCTTCATGCACGGCAGTTTCGACGTCTGCACGCCGATGACGGCGACTTTCGGATTCGTCTCCTTGATGGCGCAGGCCACGCCGCCGATCAATCCTCCTCCGCCCACCGGAACAATCACCACGTCTAGATCGGGCTGCTGCTCGAGCATTTCGAGCCCCAGCGTGCCCTGCCCGGCGATGACGGCCTCGTCATCGAACGGGTGAATGAAGGTGTGGCCGTTCTGTTGGCTGCGGCGCAGGGCCTCCTCGCAAGTCTCGTCGTAGTTCGCGCCGACCAGAATTACTTCGGCGCCGTACCCGCGCGTGGCGGAGACCTTGACCAGCGGGGTCGTCAGCGGCATGCAAATCTGCGCGCTGATTCCGCGCTTGACCGCGTGGTAGGCCACGGCCTGCGCGTGGTTGCCGGCCGAAGCGGCAATCACGCCGCGGCGCCGCTCCTCGGGGGAAAGCTGGAGAATCTTGTTCAGCGCGCCGCGTTCCTTGAACGCCCCAGTGAC
>CAZCNZ010000068.1:0-2859 GCA_964500245.1 uncultured Thermoplasmatales archaeon
CAAGAGGTGCGTCTGCCAAAGTCTTCGCCTTCTCCGGCTCCGATATCCGCTGCCAGATCAGCAACTACCCGTTTGCCGAGTGCCAGGTGTCAAGGGCGGAGTAAAACTAGACCACTGTGGCGGAGTAAAACTAGACCAAAGAGTCTGACTAAGAAGGCAGGGATTGGCTGGGGATGGCGTCTGGAGTGGAGGCCTGCACCGCCCGCAGGGCGGTGCGTTTAGGCCGGAACGGAAGACGCTATCCCCAGCGGCGATTTTTTGGGGCCGTGTGGGGGTCAGGGTTTGCTTTGTGCCGCTCGCTTGCGCTTACTTTGCTTTAGGCGGTAGCTTTCGCCGTTCATTTCCAGGATGTGCACGTGGTGGGTAAGTCGATCCAGCAGGGCTCCGGTCAGCCGCTCCGAGCCCAGCACCTCGGTCCATTCCTGGAAAGGCAGATTGCTGGTGACCATCGTTGAGCCCCGTTCATAGCGTTGGCTGAAGACCTCGAACAGCAGCTCCGCACCGGACTTCGACAGTGGCACGAAGCCCAGTTCATCGACGATCAGCAGTTCATAGCTGGCCAGTTGCTTCTGAAAGCGCAGCAGCCGTTTCTCATCGCGGGCCTCGACTAACTCGTGCACCATGGCGGCGGTGGTGGTGAAGCGCACGCGATAGCCTTTCTGGCAGGCCACCAGTCCCAAAGCCAGGGCCACGTGGGTTTTGCCCGTGCCCGAGTTACCCAGCGCCAGCACGCATTCCTTACGCTCGATGAACTCGCAGCGTGCCAACTCCAGCACCAGCGCCTTGTTGAGCGACGGAATGGCGGCAAACTCGAAAGTATCCAGACTCTTGACCACAGGGAAACGAGCCTGATGAATGCGCCGCTCGGTGGCCCGCCGCTCCCGGTCGAGCAGTTCCAGCTCGCTTAGCCGCAGCAGGTAGTGTGGGTAGTCGGCCTGCTCGGCGGCACACTGCCGCGATAGCTTGTCGTACTCCCGCAGAAAGGTAGGCAGGCGCAACTGCTTCAGGTGATGCTCCAACAAGACCTGTGGGGTGTCGGCGGTGGCTGGAATGTTGGGATTCATCGCTGCACCTCCTGCAGCAGCGCCATGTAATCGGCGGGTTGTGTGGTCTGCACCTCGGCCAGTGGCAAGTGGGGATAGTTCTCCAGATCCAGCCGTGGTGGACGTTGTTCCACCCGGCAGAGCAGTAGATGCTTCACCGCGTCGTAGCTGAGGGTGCCCAGATGCAGGGCTTGTTCGACAGCCGCTGTGAGCTCGTGCAGGGGAAAGGTTTCCAGCAGCCGTAGCACTTGCACATACTCCCGCTTGCCGCCCTTCGGCAAACGCGCCTCCAGTAAGCGCCGCAGTTGGGCAAAGCAGGCGGGCAACGCCCAGCCCGCTAGAGGCGCGGCCTGGTCCAGGGCTCGCGGCTTCTGCTCCAGCAGCCCCAGATAGTGCAGCGGATCGAAGATGGTGTCCTCACGCTCATAGCTGCGGCGATGGCGGGCAATCACCTGGCTACCGCACACGATCACCACCTCGTGCACGTAGCCCTTGATCAGCACCTCGCGATGCCCATAGGCGGTGGGCACCGAGTAGTCGTTGGTGCGATAGCGCACCAGCGCGGTCGAACTCACTCGTGCCGCCCGTTTCTCGCAGGCTTCCAGCTCCACCGGAGGTAGCGGTAACAGGGCTGCACGATCACGCTCGAAACGCTCGGCGATGGTTTCCTGCTGTCCACGTACGCGATGCTGCCGGTGTTGGCTACACTCGCCCAGCAGGTGCTGGTTCAACTCCTCCCAGCTGCCGACCCGAGGCACCGGCACCAGAAAGTTGCGTCGGGCATAACCCACCAGTCCTTCCACGTTGCCTTTATCGTTGCCCTTGGCCGGACGTCCAAACTGCTCGGCAAACAAGTAGTGGCTTTGCAGCTCGGAAAAGGCTCGCGTCTTCTGCCGCGTGCCGTCACCCAGAATCTGCGCCACCGCCAGCTTGGTGTTGTCGTACAGGATGGAGCGCGGCACACCGCCAAAATAGGCAAATGCCCGGATGTGACCTTCCAGAAAGGCCTCGGTGCTCTCGGCGGGAAACGCCATTACGAAGATGGCATCGGAGTGCGGAAGATCCAGGGCGAAAAAGTGCGCGGTGCACTCCACCCCATTCACCATCGCCAGCGCCTGTCCGAAGTCAACCTGGGCGGTGCCGGGCGCATGGCTCAGCGGAATGAACACTTCCTGGTGGCGCTGTCGGCACAGCCGCACGTAGTCTTTCACGATGGTGTAGCCACCAGTGAATCCGTGCTCAGCCCGCAGGCGGTCAAAGATCCGCTGGGCGGTGTGCCGCTGTTTGACCGGTTGTTGTTGGTCGTCTTGCAGAATGGCGTCGATGACGCCCATCCACGGCCCGAGTTTGGGTCGCTTCGGTGGCTCTTTCCGCCGGTAGCCCGGCGGCAGCGAATGCCGCAGCATCTTGCGCACGGTTTCCCGTGCCAGTCCATACTCGCGGGCCACTGCCCGCTCGCTCCTGCCCTCTACCAGAACCGCTCGCCGCACCCGCGCATACAGCTCCACTCGGTACATGCCTCCGGTGTTCCACGCTCCCAGCCTGGACTCAACGGAGCTGTACCTGCTCCGTTACCCCCAAGCTTGTGTAGTGTGAAACGAAAATCCGGCGGTCTAGTTTTACTCCGCCGCATCACCCCGCTGGCGCGGCGTGATGTGGTCTATTTTTGCTCCGGCGCTTACAGGGCCGCTCTGACGCAAAGCGAGCGGCACAATGCGCTATTCAAGAACTGCGTAAATTTAGCAGCTTTCGAATGCGCGACCTTCTGCCCTTCAGCGAGTAGTTATGTTTTCTAAGGGACAAATCGGGGCTGGCG
>CAZCNZ010000069.1:0-4695 GCA_964500245.1 uncultured Thermoplasmatales archaeon
ATCCCGAGGTAGTCCTGGACCATGCTCGCCGCCTTCAGCTGGCGAGCGAAGTGGTCCGAGAAGTAGGAGATCCGCGTTCCGTCGATCCGGTCGACGGTCAGGTTCGGGATCCCCTTGAGCGAGTAATCGTACGCCTTCTTGACCATCAGGCGGAAGTCCATCGCCGGATGGGCCTTCGCGAACTTCGTGACGCCGCCCGTCACCATGTAGACGCGTCGCCCACGGGCGGGGGACGTCCGGGCGCGGGTCGGCTGGCTCGGCGCTCTCTTCGCACTTCCCTTCGACCGAGCGGGCAAGGAAACTCCCTCGCCCCGCGCCAGCAAGGTCCCCCTCATAACCTTCGCACGAGGCCGCCGGAAGGCGCGGCGACGGAACCGTTTAACGCGGAAGCACGGTGTCGGGGGTGATGGCGCCCCGTCCGCTCCCGAGACATCTCCTCTCGGTCTCCGACATCGCCGGTGACCTCCCCGTGATCCTGGCCCGAGCGGCCGCACTAAAGTCCGCGCGGGCCCGGGGGATCCGACGACCGACCCTCGCCGGAAAGAACCTCGCAATGATCTTCGAGAAACCGTCGACCCGCACGCGCACGTCGTTCGAGGTGGCGATGAACGACCTCGGCGGTCACGCCCTCTACCTGTCCTCGAAGGACCTGCAGCTGGGTCGCGGGGAGACGATCGCGGACACCGCCCGGGTGCTCTCCCGGTTCGTCAATGTGGTGTGCTACCGGGCGTTCCGGCACACCGACATGGTCGAACTCGCTCGGTGGGCCACCGTCCCGGTGATCAATGCGCTCGACGACCTCGAGCACCCCTGCCAGATCGCCGCCGACCTCCTCACGATGCGCGAGCGCTGGCGGGGCCGCTTCGCCGGCCGTCGGCTCGCCTGGGTGGGGGACGGCAACAACGTCCTTCACTCGCTGCTCCTCGGGGCGGCCGCCGTGGGAATCGACCTCTCGGTGGCGACCCCTTCGGGGTACCGACCCCAGCCCGAGTACGTTCGGGCCGCGGAGGTGCTGGCCCGGCAGACGAACGCCTCCCTCGCCGTAACGACCGACCCGAAGGAGGCCGTCCGGGACGCGGACGCGATCTACACGGACGTCTGGGTCTCGATGGGGGAAGAAGCGGAGGCGGCGGCACGAGAAGCAGCGTTCCGCGACTTCCAAGTGAACGACGCGCTCGTCGCCCTCGCGAAACCGTCCGCCTTCGTGCTGCACGACCTCCCGGCGCACCGGGGCCTCGAGATCACCGACTCGGTCCTCGACGGCCCCCAGTCCGCCGCGTGGGACCAGGCCGAGAACCGGCTCCACGCGCAGAAGGCGATCCTGGAGTACCTCGTCCGTCCGAAGGTCCTGCCCCGTCGCTCAAAGTAGGACCGCGCCCCCGGAGGAGACGTGCACGCCGATTCCGACTTTACGCACCGGGACCGACGCGCCCACCGCGAGGTGGGGAGGGTGTTCTGGACGGTCGTCGGGGTCTCCGCCGGACTGACGGGCCTTGCCCTCGCGATTCCGCTCTCGCTCGTCGGGATCGCCACGGTGGTGGCGCTCGGCGTGGTGGGGGCCGCGTGCGTCGCGTGGTCGGACCGACTGCTCTCGAGGTACGCGGTCGACCTCGCGGAAGTTCGGGAGGGGAGAGCCGCGGATGGGTTCGTCCGGGCCGAGGCGCGGACGCCGGTCGGGCTGGACCGAGAAGCGGGCGTCCTCCGCTCTCCGTCGCCCCATACGCGGCGGCCCGGGGTGCCGCGGGACGACGGGGTCGACCCGCCGCTGTCGAGCAGTTCGGAACCGGATCAGGTCTGACCGGAGGGTTCGGGCGCCGCCCGGAGGCGGACGCGGAGCAGGTGCTCGATCTTGCGGATGAGCGCGTCCGGCGGGCGGAAGCTGCCCGCTTCGATCTTGAGGACGAGCGACTTCTTCTCATTCAGTCGCTGTCCGAAGACCTCCGGAGTCCACTGCAACGCTTCGCGGGCCGCCCGGATCCGGCGGTTCCAGTCCGGAACGAGCTCCATCTCCCCGATCTCCTGATAGAGGTCGCGCTCCTCGAGTCGGCGTCGCGCGCCGGTGGGATGCGAGACGCCGAGACCCGGTCGGAAGGAGCTCCCTCCGGTCGGTGCCGTTGACGCCGGCGCGGGCACGGGGTCGACCGGCGTCCCGAACCGGGCGCACTCCGGGCAGAGAGCGAGCACCGAGCGCTCGAGACGGACCCGGCTCGTGAGGGGAACGTCCTTGCCGCACATCTCGCAGAGCATCGTCCTCTCCTAGCCCGGATGGGCATGCCGAGTCCGCCGGCGTTCTTCCATCCTTCGACGCCCTTCCTCGAACCGGAGTCGCTCCTCGACGGTCTCCAGAAGAAGGGGAGGCACGGGCATCGGGCGCCCCGACGCGTCGACGGCCACCATCGTCACGAACGCCTGGCCGACCGGGCGCGCGTCCCCGCCGCTCGCGGATTCCGCTCGGACCTGGACCCAGACCTCCATCGACGAGGTGCCGACGTACGTGAGCTCGGCGTCGAAGTCGACGACGTCCCCGACGTGGATGGGAGAGAGAAAGTCGACGCGGTCGAACGACGCGGTCACGCAATTCGCCTTCGAGTGGCGGCTCGCGGTGATGTAGGCGACGCGGTCGATCTCCTCGAGGATCTGGCCGCCGAAGACGTTGCCGGCGAAGTTCGCGTCGGTGGGCACCATCAATCGAACCGTCGAGGCGCGCGACGCACCCACCGTGGAAGCTACGAGGTCCGGCACGTGCACTGCACCGACCCAGAACGGTCGGCCGACGAGGCGGTGTGCTAAAGCGGTTTCGCCGGGGGGAATCCGTTCATCGCTCCCCCACGACCAAGGCGCCGTCCCCGAACGGCGCACGACGGACATCACGGAACCTGGCGCCACGGACGCGCCGCGCGCGGTCCTGCCACGAAGGGCGATAATCGCCGTCCGCCGCGCGACCCCCGTTCCGACTAGTCGGCCGGTCCTACGGGGGTCCCCACGGGAAGTCCTCGTCCCAGAACGCCTGGCGGAATCGCCGCCCGACCGACATTCCCCAGGAGATCCACATCGCGACGACCACTACCGGAAATACGATGAGCGAGACCAAGACGATCGCGAGATTCTGGTACCACGGGAACCGACCCGCCAGGAACGCGAGGTAGAGGACGATCCAACAGAGCCCTCCGACGAGCAGCGCGACGGTGCCGACGATGCGGCTCTTGAGCCCGCGGAAGAACGGCACGGCCTCGGCCGGTCCGCCCGGGAACCCCGATCGCTTCATCGGCTCGGCCCCCCAAAGCGGGCCGCAAGGTCATCGAGCCGCTTGGACGCGGCTTTGAGACGCGGGCCGAGGCCGCCCATATCTCCCTTTCCGCCGGCGGCGACATCTTCGAGGAACGCAACGTAGGATTCCACCTCTCCGAGAGCGTCCTCGGGGGTCCGCGGGCCACGGCCAATCCACTCCCGCGTCCACTCGGGGCCCCGCCGTGCAGACTCGATGAGCTCGTACCGTCCGTCGTCCCGCTTGCGCACGATCTTCTCTTCCACCAGCTGGTCGAGAAGGGGGTAGATCGACCCGGGCGAGGGACGCCACCAGCCCAACGTCATGCGGTCCATCTGTTCCATGATCTCCGCGCCGTTCATCGGGCCGCGCTCGAGGAGCTGGAGCACCCATACCCGGAGGCCGCGCCGATGCTTCGAACCGTGTGCGTACGCCCACATACTCGAAATTCCGATATCGTTTATTCGATATAGCCTTTTCCTCGGGTGGAATTCCGGGCCAGAACCGTTTCGGCACCCCTCCGCCGGCTTATTGGGAGCGGCTGTTCTCGTCCGACGTAGGGTACGTTCATGCCGGCCAAGAGCAAGAGCAAGAGCGCGGGAGCTACGGGGAATAGTGGGAAGGCGGCGCTTCCGAAGGCACACGTCGCGACGATCGCGGTGATCGTTTCGGACCGGAAGAAGGCGACCGACTGGTACACGGGAAAGCTGGGCCTCGACCTGGTCGAGAGCATGGAACACTGGGTCGCGGTCGGACGCAAGGGAAAGGGCGGGATGCTCCACCTTTGCCAGATCTCCGAGTTCGAACCGAATGCGCCGCTCGAGCCCGGGAACTCCGGCATCACGCTTCGTATCCCGGGGACGGATTTCGTCGCCGCGTGCGACGCCCTGAAGGCGAACGGGGTCGAGTTCACCGAGGGACCGAAGAAAGAGTCGTGGGGCTGGTACGCTACGGTCCGCGACCCGGACGGTAACGAACTGTTCCTGATGCCGGACCTTTAGCGTCCGCCCGGGGACGGCCTTCGGTCGCGCGCGTCGAGCCGGTGCCGCTTGAGATGGCCCGTCGCACCGAGGGACGACGCGCGTCGCGTTTCCCTCGGTGGTCCGCGGAGACAACGCCTATATAGGGCAACCAACTGGGCGCGCCCGGAGCCCTCAGAAAATGGCGCAGAAGCCCCACCTCAACATCGTCTTCATCGGGCACGTTGACCACGGGAAGTCCACGACCGTCGGCCGCCTCCTCCTCGATACTGGGTACATTCGCCAGGAAGAGATCGACAAGTACCGTCAAGAGGCCGAGGCGAAGGGCAAGGCGACGTTCGAGTTCGCCTGGGTCATGGACGACCTCAAGGAGGAGCGCGAGCGCGGCGTCACGATCGACATCGCGCACCGGCGCTTTGACACCCAGAAGTACTACTTCACCATCATTGA
>CAZCNZ010000070.1:0-8406 GCA_964500245.1 uncultured Thermoplasmatales archaeon
GCTAGAAATTCGCGCCGATCCGACTTTGACGGAGATCGAAGAACTATACGTGGCCGCATCTTCCGGTTAAGTCGGTATCGATGCTTGCTAGTAGACCGCGGACAGCGAGCGTCTGCAATGCCCCCGAGTACGGGCACCGGCTAAGCGCCGCCGATACCGGCTGCGTTTCGCCCTTCGCGACCCGAAGCGGAAGATCGAGGCTCCGCAGAGCGGACGCCGTCATTTGGCATAGCGGACATCCCTCGCTTAATTCTCGCACTCTACTGGCTGTGCCATACCTTGGTATCGCCGTCCTTCTCGCAAACCGTTGCTTCCGGCGTTCCCCCGAGCATCAGCCTTCCATCCGCCCCGGGCAATGTCCCGTAGACATGCCACTTGAACCTATCGTGATCCGCCTTATAGGGTTCGAACCTGGCGATGGCGTCCTTGGCAAACATCGGCCGACCATCCGCGCCCAGGCTGCCTTAGCCACGCGAATCGCCGTGGGGATATCTGGGACTTGGGATTTCTTTCCATCGGCAATTGGCTCGCACGCCAATGCGGAACAGCCCAAGACGAGCAGCGTTGCCGTTGCCAACGGTTTTTGCACTGCCTTCTCCCATCGACCCCATGCAGCCGCCCGACCGAGTCCGATTCCAGGGGTTCCGGCGAATCTAGACCCGCTCATCGATAGAACTCCTACGGCTTCTCGCCGGGAAAGCTGATGATCATCGGCGGGCCGGACCGACCGAAGTCGATGGCAATGCGGCGCTTGCCGAGGTTTCGCCCCTGTTCGACTGCGAGCCGGAACCAGGAACTCCGGAGGGAGACCGGTTCGACGTGCTCGTGACGCTTATCGAGGCGTAGGAGCGAGTGCACTTTCCGATCGAAGCGCCGGAGCCCGCGGAGGCGGTCAAGTTCCGGATGGAACAAAAGGGGCTCAGCCCGAAGGACTTGCAGCCGATGATCGGGCGCCTGAATCGCGTCTACGAGATGCTAGCGGGAAGCCGGCCGCTGACGATGAACATGGTGCGACGCCTTCACCGGGATCTTGGAATCCCAGCCGAGTCCTTGATCGGAGGCTGAGTACGCAGAACCTGGATAACCCTGGAATGGCGGGTCGCAATTTCGGCGCGACCGCCCAGGAAAATCGCTAAGCCCTTGATTTCGCAGGCGCGTGAGCGGACTGCACATCCGTGCGCGCCGGTTCGATTCCGACCCGCGCCTCCCGTACGCGCAAGGGCATTGAGCCGCACGCGCGGTCCGGATCGGGAGCCTTCCTATCGTCTCGCGTCCTCGAGAATCATGGCTGCGCCCTTTTCCGCGATCATCATCGTGGGCGAATTCGTGTTGCCGGACGTGATCGACGGCATCACCGAGGCATCCACGACGCGCAAGGCGTCGATTCCGAGCACGCGCAAGCGCGCATCGACCACCGCGCCAGGATCTTCGGCGCGACCCATCCGGGCCGTACCCACGGGGTGGAAGATGGTGCTGCCGATGTCGCCGGCGGCCCGGACCAGGGCGGCCTCGTCGTCGTCCCGCACGGCGGCGCCCGGTCGGTATTCGACCGGAGAGAATTTCCGCAGCGCGGCCTGGGCGACGATTGCGCGCGTGAGGCGGATGGAAGCGGCGGCGACGCGGCGATCCTCCGGAGTCGACAGATAGTTCAATGCGATCGCCGGCGGCTGCGCGGGATCCGCGGACTTGAGCGTGATGGCCCCTCGGCTGGTCGGCCGCAGATTGCACACGCTCGCGGTGAAGCCCGGAAACGGATGCAAGGGCTCGCCAAACTTGTCCAGCGACAGCGGCAACACATGGTACTGGAGATTGGCGCGCGTCTGCGTCGGATCGGAACGCGTGAACACACCCAGTTGTGCGGGCGACATGGTCATCGGGCCGCGACGAAGCAGGGCGTATTCGAGGCCCATGAGCGCACGACGGAACAGCGAAGCGTAGGTATCGTTCAAGGTCCTGACGCCGGATACGCGGTAGATCAAGCGCAGTTGCAGGTGATCCTGGAGGTTTGCGCCGACCCCCGGCTTGTCCAGCACGAGGGGAATCCGGAATTCGCTCAATTGCGCGGCCGGTCCGACCCCGGACAGGAGCAGGATGTGCGGAGTGCCGATGGAGCCCGCCGCCATGACGACTTCTCCGCGGCAGCGCGCCGTCCGCAGCACGCCATCCTGGCGCCAGCGAACGCCCGTCGCGCGCTTGCCGTCGAACAGGAGACCCTCCACCCGGCAGCCGGTTTCCAGGCGCAGGTTCCGCCGGTGCAGGACCGGTTTGAGGAAGCCGCTTGCCGCCGACCATCGGCGGCCGAGCTTCTGATTGACGTGAAACAAGGAGGAGCCCTCGTTGTCCCCGGCGTTGAAGTCGAGGACCTTGCGTATGCCGTATTGCTCCGCGGCCTCGCGGAAGGCGTCGAGAATTGCCCACCGCACGCGCGGAAACTCGACTCGCCATTCCCCGCCGACCGCATGATGCGCACCTGCCCCGAAGAAGTGGTCCTCGTGTTTCATGAAGTACGGAAGCACCTCTTCCCACGACCAGCCCGGCAGTCCGAGTTCCTTCCACTGGTCGTAGTCGGCCGACTGGCCGCGCATGTAGACCATCGCATTGATCGTGGACGAACCGCCGATGACCTTGCCGCGTGGATAGTTCACGCTGCGGCCATTGAGACCCGCGTCCGGTTCGGTCTTGAACATCCAGTCGGCGCGCGGATTGCCGATGGCGAAGAGATACCCTACGGGAACGTGAAACCAGATCCAGTCATCGAGGCCTCCCGCTTCGATGAGGAGCACGCGCCTGGACGGATCGGTCGACAGCCGGTTGGCCAGCACGCAGCCTGCAGAGCCCGCGCCGACGACGATGTAGTCGAAGACCCCCTCGAGCTGCGAGACATCTGCCATGACGTACCCTTTCACGCACGACGGCACCGATCGGCCGACGAACATCCTGAGTTGACCGCCAAGAGACTAGCGTACCGGCCGGAGCGATCCGCCGCCGGCATTCCGGTTTGCCCCGACCGAGGGATGCCGGGCGGACGGCACGAAATGAGAAGCACTCCCTTCGAGGTCGCGCAGGTTCGGGCGCAGGGCGTGCATTTACGATGAATTCATGGCTGCGCTCCGCGCCGAACCGAGCGTGTCGCTGACGCGAGAACGACGCTGCGGCAGGCGGCGCGGCGACGGCCGCGGTACCGCGGTCGCAGCCAAGATCGGATTTCTGTTCCCGCTCGATCAACTCGTCGAGTGAACATATAGACTCATGGGGCAAATCGTCAAGAAAGGCGTCTATGTCATGTCTGTACGGTCCAAGATCACCGCGGCGATTCGGAAGATCGGCGAGGAACAGAACTGGAACCTCGCACCCCTGTCGGACGACCTGTCGCTGATGGACACGGGCCTCGACTCCCTGGGCCTGGCCACATTGAACGCGCGCCTCGAGGACGAGTTCGGCTTCGATCCTTTCTCAAGTTCGGACGACGGCGAAATTCCGGTGACCTTGGGTGACCTGGTGCGCATCTACGAAAGGGCCACCAAGGGCGCCGCCGCGGAAGCGGCGCCCGTCGACTCGCCGGAGGCAGGGGCCCTCGCGCAGAATCTTGGCCGCCTGGCCAAGGAAGGCGCCAACGCGCTCGCCGCCTGCTTCAAGCCGCGCGAGGTTGGCGCCAGCACGGACGCGCTGACCCGCGAGCTCGTTGCAGCGGCCAGGACAGCCGGCAAGGTCGCGGAGTACTGGTTCTCGGACCCTCGACGCGCCGTCGAGGCGCAGACCCGCCTCGGGCGCGCCTACCTGGATCTGTGGACGAGCGCGATCCGGCGCAGGTTCGGCGAGCCCGCCGCGCAGGTTGTCATGCCGGAGCCCGGCGACGATCGCTTCGCCGACGAGGAGTGGTCGCAAAATCCGTTCTTCGATTTCGTCAAGCAGGCGTACTTGCTGAACACGCAATGGGTCGACCGGCTGGTCCAGGACGCGTCGGATCTCGACGAGCGCACGCGGCGCCAGGCCGCCTTCTACGCCAGGCAGGTCGCCGCCGCCCTCGCGCCGTCGAATTTCCTGTTCACCAATCCGGAGCTGTTGCGCGAGACCAGGTCCTCGCAGGCCGAGAACCTAGTGCGCGGCATGCAGATGTTTGCCGAGGACCTCGAGGCCGGACAGGGTCGTCTCAAGATTCGCCATACCGAGCCTTCGACGTTCGAGCTCGGGCGCAATCTGGCGGTGACGCCCGGGAAGGTGATCTTCCAGAACGAGCTGATGCAGCTGATTCAGTATCAGGCGACGAGCCAGGAGGTGCTGAAGGTTCCGCTGCTGATCGTGCCGCCCTGGATCAACAAGTACTACATCCTGGACCTCAGCCCGGAGAAGTCCTTCATCAAATGGTGCGTCGATCGCGGACTCACCGTCTTCGCCATCTCCTGGGTCAATCCGGACGCCCGGCTGGCGCACAAGAACTTCGAGCAGTACATGCACGAGGGCGTGATCGCCGCCCTCGACAAGATCGAGTCCGTCACCGGGGAGCGGAAGGTACATGCGGTCGGCTACTGCGTGGGGGGCACGCTGCTCGCGATGACGCTGGCCTACCTGGCAGCGAGGAGGGAAGACCGTGCGGTGTCCGCCAGCCTGTTCGCCGCGCAGGTCGATTTCACCTATGCCGGCGATCTGGCGTTGTTCGTCGACGAGGAGCGGATTTCGCAGCTGGAAGCGCACATGAAGGCGCAGGGCTATCTCGAGGCCTCCTACATGGCCTACGCCTTTGGCATGCTGCATGCCGAGGACATGATCTGGCCCTACATGGTCAACAACTACCTGCGCGGCAAGAAGCCGTTTTCCTTCGACATTCTCTACTGGAACTCCGACGCCACGCGCATTCCGGCGGCCAATCAATCCTTTCATCTGCGAAATCTCTACCTCGACAATCGCCTCGCCAGAGGCGACTTGCAGGTCGACGGGGTGGCGCTTTCCTTGCGGGACGTGACAGTGCCGATCTTTAACGTCGCCGGGCGCGAGGATCGCATCTCGCCGGCGAGATCGGTCCTGCACGGCTCGAGGTTCTTCGGCGGCCCGGTTGAGAACGTGCTCGTCGACTCGGGCCACGTCGCCGGCCTGGTCGTCCCGCCCGGCAGGCCTGACCTGCCGTATTGGACGGGCGGCCAACCCGGCGACGCCGACCTCGATGCTTGGATTTCAACAGCGACCGAGCACACCGGCTCCTGTTGGAACGATTGGCTCGAATGGCTCAGGAGCCAGGGACCCGAGCTCGTGCCGCGCCGGGAGATCGGCGCGGACGGACTCGCGCCGATCGAGGACGCGCCGGGATCCTATGTGAAGGTGCGCAGCTGGGACTGACGAGGACCGGGCGGTCGAATCGCGGCCCGGCAAGGTGCCGAGTGGCGATATCCGGCGCCTGCCGCCCTGGTCGACCGTCGGGGGTAGGCCGTCTGGCGGACGGATGTTGACGGGCCACCATCAGCCCTCGCCGAGAAACGCATTCACGTCGGAGGCGAACTGCTCGTGATGCTGGACGAGGAAGCCATGACCGGCATCGGGGTAGAGAATGAGCTTCGCGTGGGGCGCCTCCTGCGAGATGACATACGACTGGTAGGTGGGGATCATCCGGTCGTGGCTTCCGTTCGCCACGAGCACCGGAAGGCGCAGTTCGCGCAGGCGGCTGCGAACGCCGGTCTTGAGAAACGCACTGATCGCCACCCATTGGCGGGAGCCCGTCGCATTCGACACGTCGGGGCCGCGATGGGGATGATCGAGGATCCTTCTAAGATGACGCCGACCCGCCCCCTGCGACGCATCGCTTTCCGTGAAGAAAAGGAACAACAGGCGCTCTTCCACGGGACCCTCCGTGCCCAGGTACAGCGCCACCCTCGGATCCCGCGCGGGCGCCTCCGGCACGCCACCGCAGCCCGAGGCCGCGATGACCAGGCGCCGGACGCGTTCCGGGTGATCCAGGGCCAAGTGCTGTGCCACGAAACCCCCGAGCGACCAACCGAGTACGTCGACCTGTCCCTCGCCGAGGGCGTCGAGGAACGCGACGGCGACTTCCGCCATACCCGCCACGGTCTTGGGCGCTTGACCATCGGAGCGCCCCACGCCGGCGCTGTCGAACCAGATCACGCGACGGCGAGCCGCAAGCCTGGCGATCAGATCGGGTTCCCAGTCGTCCATCGTCGCTCGGTAGCGCTGGGCCAGCAACAAGGGCCGGCCGGAGCCGCTTTCGCGATAGGCGAGGCGGCCGAATGTCGTCGGGACGAACTTGACTGCGCTGTCTGGCACGATCGTTCCTGTCGATGTCGAATGGATCGTTCTCGGTCCGGCTTTCCTCACCTTACCCGGCCGCTCCGGCTCGCCTTCCGTCGAATCGAGACTCGACTTGCTCCCATATCCGGTGCCGCGCCCAGGTCGGCGGCCGCGCAGGGGCGGCCTGCAGAGGCGCCACTCGCCCGCCGGCCCGGACGGCGGCATCCAGCGGCAACGCTGTCCCGAGCGATCCGAAGTCGAGCTTCCATGCGCCGCGGGCACGGCGAAGCGTAGCGGAATGGCGACCCGGCCTCGATCGGTATGTCGGACAAAGCGCGCGGAGCCAGAGAAGATCGGCATCGCCGTGGACGGCCCGCTCACTTTCGACTCGGGCGGCATGGTTGTTGGCGCCGACCGAAAAAGTGAGCCCTATTTCTTGAGACACGTTAGGCCGAGTTGGTTTGCCACCTCGTTAGCATCCGCATCGGAGTATTCGACCAGCACGACTTGCTGTTCATCGGTTTCCGGGCGATCCGCCGCGCATTTGTCGGAGGAAGTGTAACGGACCGATGGCATGATCATCCGCCTGGATTGGGGCCTTAACCAAACGTGGCCGGTCTGATGAACCGTTACCGCAGGTCTCTTCGCGCGGTCTAGAAAGTGATTCCAACTCTCCATCCAGGCGCAGCTTGTCCATGACCCGTCGAGTGAGGCTGCGTAGTGCTCCAGTGCAGGGTTGCCCGGAAACTTCGCGATGAGCTTGAAGTTCGTCTGAGACGCGTGCCCATCGTTAAAGGTGTAATGCTGGATCTCCACCGCACCGCTGGGCGTAGGAAGCGAAGTAGCCTGCTCGTCGGCACCGCACTGCGAGGAGCACGCGAGGGAAAGGATCAATAGGGCTATTCGCACCCGTGGCATTTCCAGGAAGTTTCCCTCGACACGTCAGCTTTCGGGGAACCTGATCAGACGATGCCCAAGTCCGCTCATGGCCGCAAACGGTCTGCCAGTGCAGGATCAGGACTTTCCGCTTAGCGGACGTACGCAGAGGCAGCCAATCAACGAAGACCCTGAGGCGGCGATCCACTTACCCAGTAGCCCGCTGGGGCCCGTATTCCTCTACCAGGAGGAACTTTTGAAGCTTGCCGGTCGGCGTACGAGGTAGCGGCTTATCCCGAAGATGGATGTCCTTCGGGGTCTTGAAGCCCGCGAGGCGTTGCCTGCAGAACTGGCGAAGCGCATCGGCATTGATCTCGACGTCTTGTTTGCGCACTACGATCGCCGTTACGCGTTCACCCCATAAGTCGTCCGGTAGCCCGACCACAGCACAATCCGCCACGCCCGGGAACGAGAGGATGGCTTCCTCTACCTCGGCGGAGTGCACGTTCTGGCCGCCGGTAATGATCATGTCCTTGAGTCGACCACAGATGAACAGGTATCCGTCCTCGTCCGTGCGCCCCAAGTCGCCAGTGTGAAGCCACCCGCTCCTGAATGTCTCCGCTGTCTTGCCCGGGTTCTCGTAGTACGCGGTCGTCGAGTACGGCGCTCGACCGACGATCTCCCCGATTTCGTTCGCCTTCGCGGCTTTGCCATCGGGGGTGACGATCCTAATCTCAGCGAACATGATCGCTCGGCCGACGGAATCCGGCCTTTGCGCTCTGTCCTCTGGCGTGCTCACGACAAGTGCGCCGGTTTCCTGCATGCCGTAGTACTCGTACAAGGACGGACAGATCCGCGCCATCGTCTGCTCGCGAATCGGGGCAGGCAGCATGGAGCCCGCAAAGACGGTAGCCCTCAGGGACGACAGGTCGCGCTTTGGCAAGGTTTCGTTGAGCAACAACATCGCCGCCATTGTCGCAACGAGGTTGAGAATGGTGACGCGCTCCTGCTCGATCAGTCGCAGCGTGTCTGTGGGTTCAAAGTTTGCCAGCACGTTTTTGACACCGTACAACACGGAGCCAACCACCCAGCCAAATCCGACCCGACCAAAGATCGGGAACACGGTCATCACGGTGTCCTGGCGCGACAAGTCGAATGCGTGCATGAAGGGCAGGATCGCGCTGCTATTGTTGAACTGCGTGAGCACGTACGACTTCGGCAGTCCCGTCGTGCCGGACGTGAGATTGAAGTAGTATGGGTCGGACTCCTCCACGGCCACGTCGGGCTCGTCGCCGC